>CADBMG010000067.1 GCA_902795745.1 uncultured Pseudomonadota bacterium | reverse complement strand
AATTTTGAGACTGATTTTTTTATAATTTTGTTTAAATAGTACTATTATGAACTTGAAAGAATTTTACAAACTTTACAAAGGACCATTTCCTTTGGGCTTGATTGGAATTGCCTACAGTTACGTCAAAAATGGGCATGAACCGGCAACGGCATTACAAACAGCCTGCATTATCTATGCGGCTAAGTTCACTGAAAAACCGATGAATTATGTCGGATATTCGGTAACAGATGCCATTGATGTAATAAGAGTACATCGATTGCAGGCAGAAACACCTTTCGGCATCAGTCATTTTCCGCTCTATGATGAGCCGAAAAATCGTTCACTTGCTGTCGCTACCAGCGGAGAAAATCTCCTTGATGAACAGCACTGGATGACGGAACAAAAACCGAATGCCACATTTGGTGTTTACGAGCACCATAATCGCTACGTTGCTGTGGTAGAACTCAAGCATGATGAAAAGCTATCCAACAACAAGCGTATGAAGGAACTGGCTGATCTTATGGCTAAAAATGCCCTTGCGTGGTGGCCGGAGTATCTCAAAGAACAAGAGAGAAAAGAGTTTGCCGAAAAGAAAAAATTGCCTATGCTAGAATTGCCTACGTGGCATGATTTTCTGTTAAAGCAATACATCCGCTTTGTTCCACATGTGAATGAGACCTTGGAGCACCCCGAAAGTTTCCGCTCTCCTACTGTAACAATTGACGATTACTTAAAAAATTTGGAGAAGCAGACAGGCTTTGAGGTAAAAGTTGCCGACATTAACTTGTTTGGCTTTTGATTAGCAAAATACCGACGGATGAATAATCCGCCGGCATTTTGTTTTAACAGGTTTAATAATATAAGGTATATAATTAGAAGGCGTAACTTAAACCAATCATACCGCTGTGATTTTGGTAGTGATTGCGCAAATCTCCTATGTAACTGATATTGCCCGACCAATGATCCGACAATTCGGCAGTTATACCGGCACCCATTTCGTAGCCCATACGATCGAGACGTTTGCCGTTAATCACATAAGTTGAACCATTACCTAGGCTAACAACAGCATTATCGCGGTCACTTATAAAGTCATAGGTTACACCGGCATAAATTTCCGGACGCATTACATGGCAATCTTTACCGTAATACAAATCCTTGCCTAATTTCAATCCGGCAACACCGGTTAAAATATCCATACTCTTACTGCCGACATTTTGACCTGCGGAATCGGAATAGCTTTCTCGATCAATATAGCTGTAACGAAGTCCGATTTGCGGCGTTACATCGATATATTGTCCGATATATTCAACACCGGTTAAACCTTGCAAACCATAAACATTGGCATGATATTTGCCATGATATGTATCACCGAAAGCATGTTTTTTATCTTTATAGGTTGAATAACCGTACGATGCAGTCAAGTTAACAAACATGGCACTCGGCTTATACTCACCGTACAAGAATCCGCTGTGTGTGTTAACTTTTGTATCGCGGCTGAATGCATCAACCTTTGTATGGTCATAATGATAACCCATACCGATTTTTCCATGTTCCGATATCTTCTTTTCAAGACCGACTATACCACCCAACGTATCGGAATCAAAGCCGTAATACATACCTTGGCGTTGCAATTTGTTGTGTCCCATATAACCGGATACCCAAATTTCCATATCATCATACATACCGTCACCGGACGAACGTCCGTAATTTTTGCGTCGTCCTAAACTTTCACTGCGCAAATGTTTTTCAACAGCATCATATAGATGATTTTGCAATACTATTGTTGTATTTTGAACAACCGGAGCATCATTAGGAGCCAAAGCAGTCAAACCGTCATTTAACTCATTTGGAGTGTTTTGGGCTGTTGCCGAAATCTTATTAGCTAACTGTTGTTCGTTTTCATTTGTAAATAATCCACCGTCGGCCCAAGCCGCAGCCGTGTTTTGGTTATTACTGGTTCCCCCGTTTTCAGCCGAAACTTGAGCTGCCGTTTTAGCCAAAGATATTGTGTAAGCACCGTTCAAACCTGATTTTTCAAACTTATACATCTGGTTATCAAACTGGTCAGTAAAGTTATTAAAATTCTGATTTTGAGCACTTAACAATTGCAAAGTAACAGGCTGAGTTTGTACAATACCCTGAGCCAATGTTGCTTGTAAAACTGCTCCGTTTTCAACATTAATCGTGTCGGCAATAATCGAACCGTACTCACTCGCACTGTCAATATTTAATGCTAAAGTTGAATTATCGGTAAATGTAATTTCATCGGTCGTGACCTGATTAGTTCCGATATTCATAATCGGATCATCAGTACGCGCTGCAGAACTTTCAAATGCAATAGCATCTTGCGTTACATCGTCGTTAAATACATTGTATCCGCTCAAAATATGCAATGTTCCCGTACCGGTAATAGTGCCGTCAAATGTGTTATCACCGTTAAGAGCCAACAAACCGTTGTTTATGACATCTGTTCCGTTATCGCTAAAAGTCGTGTTACTGATATTAGCTACACCACCTTCGTTAACAGAAACAGCTGCAGGTTCAAAACCATTCATACTTTGAACATCGGCAATATTCAATGTTTGACCTTCATCAACCGTAATACCTTCAAAACCGTTACCGTTTATAGCATAACCGTTTCCGACAATATCCAAGCTTGAATCAACGCCACCCATTTGACCGAGATCAGCATCAATATCACTATCTTGCGTCATGTTAAACTGACGATTGCCTTCTTCAAAAGCAACAGCATCATTCAAACTGAAATTACCTTCGGTATATTCATATTGCAAGAAACCAATTTTATCTCCCTCTCCTTGTGATAAGCTAATTTGGTTCATATCGCTGTAAATAGAATCATAGGTATTCATTACCAAATCAGATATAGCTGCCGTAGTCGGAGCTTTGAATATTTCTACTTCATATGAACCCTCTGTTGTAGGAAGATTAAGAACATTCATATCCTTAAAGTTATAAATACCACCGGCAGTATCTGTTACCGTAAAAGTATCTGCAACATTGGACGCTAAATCAATATCAATGGCTAAATTGGCTGAACCTGCTCCATTGGCTCCATCGGTTGTAACAATTGAACCAACTTCAACATTATCCAATTCTCCATTTGCAACATCTAATGTTGCACTATTCAAAGATAATCTGTCTGCAGATAACGCTGTCATATCACCTAAATTGAGAGTGACATTTTCAACACTGACATCAACTCCGGTCTGATTTCCGGTATATTCGATTTTACCTGAGTTAAGTGCATAATCGGCAACAATTTTATTGTTCAAATTGATAACACCTGTTTCATCACCGTTAAGCACCACTTTGTAACCGTCAACACCACTGATTTGATCATCAAAGGTAAAACTACCGTCGGTAATAGCACTGAATGTTAAAATCGGTGCCTCATCGGCATCAGAAAGTTTAATCGCAGCAATTGCTTCATCGCGCATACCATTATCATCCATTACGGCATTATCCGTAAATATTGATTCATATGCATCTTGCGCCGTAAAGTTCAAATCTTGCGTAGTGGCAATTGCCCCGCCTAGAGCCGTGCCGTTTTCAGAAAATGCCGTATTGTCGGTAAATGAAGAATTAACAATACCGACAGTTTCTCCTTCGTCGGCATCAACTACACCAATCAAGCCGTTATTGTATATAGCTCCGCCAAAAGCATTACCATCAGTTGATTCAACATTATTACCGATAAATTCACCGCTGATTGATACAATTGACGCTGCTTCGGCATCGTTATCGGCATTAGTGCTGTTATATATAGCTCCACCTAATGCATCTTCTGTATCCGCATATACATCATTTTCTAAAAAATTACCGACTATATTGCCAATAGATGCTGTGGCGTTTGTATAAGTGTCATAAATCATGTTGGCAATCGCTCCGCCGAAAGCTGCATCATCCCCATCAATATAATTGGCGATAAAATCTCCGCTTATATTCCCTATTGTGGCAGATGAATCTGAACTTGCAACAACATTGGCAATCGCCCCACCGAATACTGACGGACTCATTTCAGCCGCATTGCCAATAAAATTAGCGGTTATGTTTCCGAGAGCAATATCATTGGCAACGCTTACCGGAGTAACCGATGAAACAATATCAATACCTGAGGTCAAATTCAATATTGCGCCTCCCATTGCCAAACCTTGTTCGGCAGAAACGATATTACCGACAAAGTTACCGTCTATATTACCGATTGTGCCGTAATTTTGCATAGCAGCACCACCGGCAACACGCGTATCTGTTGTCAATTCTATCGTATTATGAGCAAAAGCACCGCTTACTGTACCGAAACTTCCTTCATTATAAATACCGGCACCGTGGGCTTCATAACCAGTTGAGCTGACATCACTACCACTGTTATCAACAAAATCAGCTACAATGTTCATTGAAGAATTATTATTTTCGTTATATACCGCACCGAATTTTGTTGCCTCGTCTGCGATATAACCGCTGAACAAAATATCCGTTACTTCTGATGCCGCTGTCGGATTACTTACACCGGTATTATTTTCGGTATAGTTATCGGCGTTTGAATATGAGTAAACATAATATTCTTCGTCATCAACCGAAATATATTGCCCCGTTGCCGGAACTGATGTTTCCGGACCGCTCCATGAAATCTTTGTCGCAGTCAAATCATTCAAATTATCTGCCGTAATTTCTGTTATATCTGCCTTAGCCGGTAGAGCTAAAGCCATTAAGCCGAAATTAAGCAGCAAACACTTTTTTAATACACTGCGATATTGATTATTCAATAGTCCCAATGCAGATTTACTATATTTCAACATTTTGTTATTCCTTTTCTATGATTGTTACGCAACTCATATATGCGCAAATTGAATCTTTTAAAGGATATGCAATTTAAAAAATAAGGAATAACTATAAAACAAAGCTTCAAATATTTGACATATATTAAGGCAAATCACATTACATCGTTATGTTACGAATATTAGAAAATTTAAGGATAATTTGTATGCTAATGCGATTTCTAATCTTTATAAGCTGAAAATTTCCGATTATTCTAAAGTTCTAAATCAGTTCTGTTTTGAAATTTGCTTCCGTTGTTTGTTTAATATCTTCAAGTGACGAATACGGACTGATTTCAGTCAAATATAAACCGTCGCTACGCACCTCAAACACACCTTTTTCGGTAATAATCATATTTACTTTGTTAGCTACTGTCAGCGGTAATTTGCACTTGTGTACAATTTTTGCCGCTCCCTTTGCGGTATGTTCCATGGCAATAATCAGCTTTTTTGTTCCTACAACCAAATCCATTGCGCCACCCATTCCCGGAGTAAATTTTCCGGGAATACACCAGTTAGCCAAATTTCCTTCTTCATCAACCTGTAAAGCACCCAGTACTGTAATATCAATATGACCACCACGCATCATGGCAAACGCCATAAAACTATCCATAAAACATCCGCCTTCATTTAAGGTTACATACGCACCACCAGCATTAATAACACGAGGATCACAGTGAGCATCATCAGGATAATTCCCCAAACCAAGCACACCATTTTCAGATTGCACGATAATGCGTACATTTTCAGGGAGGTATTGTGCTGCTTTTGTCGGTAACCCTATACCCAGCGTTACAACATCGCCATTATGGAACTCCTTTGCCACTCGCCGTGCAATAATCTCTTGTATTTTATCCTTATCCATTTGCAACATCAGTCCCTCGTATTATCAAATAATCAACAAAAATCCCCGGAACCACAATATTATTAGGATTAAGCGGAGTTTCAGAAAATTGGTCAACTTCAACAATAACAGTTTTTGCCGCCAAAGGCATAATAGCATTAAAATTACGGGTTGAGCCGTAGAATGCCAAATTTCCGTACTTATCGGCATACGTCGCATAAACTAATGCAACATCAGCCGTAAGCGGTGTTTCCAACAAAAAGTCCTTGCCGTCTACATTAATCAGACGCTTATTCTTTGCCACATCCGTATTCAAACCCACCGGTGTCAATATACCGCCCAAACCAGCTCCCCCTGCCCGCACTCTTTCGGCTAATGTTCCTTGCGGAACAAGCTCCACTTCCAACTGACCGGCATTCATCTGGGCCACGGTTTCCGGATTTGTACCTATATGCGATACCAAAGCTTTTTTTAATTTGTGTGCCACCACTAATTTACCGCGATCTGTCGTTGAAGTTGATGTATCATTGGCAATAAGCGTAAAACCACCTATATCTGTTTTCAATAACTCGTCAATAACCATATTAGGAGAACCGCAAGTCAAAAAACCTCCTATCATTATCGTTTGACCCGACTTAAAAAATTGTACTGCTTGCTTTGAAGTAATAATTTTAACCATATTGTTTCCTAAATACAACTACTTAAATATTGTTTTATAAAGTAATGCAATATTTTTTATCCAATTAAGACGAGGCTTAGGCGACATAATTTCCCAGCCACGTTTCTGCATAACATCAAAAAAACTACGGCTGACATTTGCAACATATCGCAAAGCCAAAGTATTTTTCTTTGGCATTTTAGAAAGCAAACGTTCCGCTCGATAAAAGCAAATTTCCGCCTCGCCTGCCAACAACTGTCGTGCGTATGCAAAGTTAGCACTTTCAAGTATCTGCTGTGGCAATTTTGCTTCTATACCTGCACGCTTTAAAACATCGTCAGGAAAATACATACGACCGTATTTAACTTCATCCTTAACATCACGCAAAATATACGTAATAAACACCGCGCGCCCCAAATCTTTTGCTAACTGAGCATTAGCAACTATATGCTTGTCATCTATTATTTGCAAAGCCAACTCAAACGGCACCACGGACACACCGTTAAGATACTGTTCAAAAAACAATCGTGAAGGAGCTTGCAAAGGCTTCGAAATATTTAACTTTGCACTATTTAGTATTTCTTCCCATTGTTGTTGCGGTAAATTAAAACGTAGGCAATTTTTATATATTTTACGACCGATATTGGTAGCCGGCACTTGCTTTTCATAAATGTTGCACAATTCTTCCTGCCATGCATTTAACAGCTCTTTTTTTTCCTCAACAGGCATGGCTGAGGAGACAATATTTTCAATGTGACGGAAAAATGCAAACAGTGTAAATAATGCCTCACGTTTAGATTTTTTAATCCCACGTAGGCACCAAAAAATTGCAGGTTGTGTTTTTTTTACCAAATCACCAACAGATAACATTTACGTTTTTACCTTTTTAATCATATTGTTTTAGTTATAAGTAAAAATCAATTTGTCGTCAATATTTATCATTTATTTGCTCCAACCATTGTGCAAAATCATTTAATGCACGTTCGCTATACGCCTTTTTGCGGTCAGCTCCTTTAATTTTATGAAACTTTCCATTTGCAGTAATTTCACCTTGTATGGTCGGGAAAATTCCAAAATTTATATTCATCGGTTGATAATCCGCTGTTGTATCTTGCAAATGTCTAAGCATTGCCCCACTTGCAGTTGTTGCCGGTGGCAAGATGGGAAGTTTCTTCTTTACAAAACAATAAGCAAAATATCCGGCCATCATTCCGACATTTGCGCTTTCGACATATCCCTCACAACCACTGATTTGACCGGCAAACATCACATTAGGCTGCGATTTTAGACGCAAATAGTTATCTAACAACTGCGGACTTTGAATAAATGTATTTTTATGAATACCTCCGAAACGTGCAAATTCGGCATTTTCCAATCCCGGAATCTGTCGAAAAATTTTTTCTTGTTCACCATGTTTCATTTTAGTTTGGAAACCGACAATATTACGCAGAGTATCTTCTTTATTATCTTGGCGCAATTGCACTACGGCATAAGGCTTTTCACTACTATGTGGATTAGTCAGTCCCACAGGTTTCATCGGACCGAACAATAACGTGTCTTTACCTCTTTCGGCCATCACCTCTATCGGCAAACATCCGTCAAAATATTGCGGCTTTTCAAAATCGTGAAACGGCATTTTTTCGGCATTTAACAAGGCTTCTACAAAATTCTCATATTGTTGTCTGTTCATCGGACAATTAATATAATCATATTTATCACCTTTATCGTAGCGAGATTGGTACCAAGCCTTACTGAAATCTATACTTTCTTTGTATACAACAGGTGCTATGGCATCATAAAACGATAATGAGTGATTATCGATTTTTTGCAAAATAGCCTTGATAAATTCCGAACTGGTTAAAGGCCCCGTGGCAATTATAGTCAATGGATCATCAGGGTCAGGAAAGTCTTTGACTTCTCCGGTTATGATTTCAATTTCTCCGGTAGCACCTAATTTTTCGGTTACCAATGCCGCGAAACCTTCTCTGTCTACAGCCAAAGCCCCACCGGCAGGAACTTTTGTTTTATCGGCACATTCCATTATCAAAGAGCCGAATCGACGCATTTCTTCATGCATCAAACCAACCGCGTTATGCTCAAAATCATCTGAGCGCAATGAATTTGAACAAACTAATTCCGCAAAATTTTTATTTTTGTGCGCCGGAGAAAATTGCAGCGGCTTCATATCAAACAACTTAACTTTTATCCCCCGCTTTGCCAGTTGCCAAGCAGCCTCACTTCCGGCAAGTCCTCCGCCGATAATATTAACCGTTTCATCCATTTTATAACCCTCAGTTCATATGCTCTGAAACTAACGTTATTTGCCTTAATTGTAAATATAAATTTATAATGATTTTAAATCTTTTTTAAAACCAACGCGCTAAAATTACATTTAAGATTAATTTTGTTGAGATGTAAAAATGACACTGTATGCAAAAAAATCATTCTATTATATAGCATTAGGATTGTATTTTCTGCCAATTTCTATCCATGCCGAAGAACCTACCGAAGCGTCTTCTTTGACGGAATATATGCAAGATTCTGCCAATACTGCACTTCCGGCACCGGATAAGGTTTCAAATACAGACAATAATCAGGCTGTCTCACTTCCACCGGTTGTTACACAAGAACAAAACGATACATGGATAAATAATTTAGTTTCCACAGTTGCGGAAAAAGGGGCTGACGTAATTTCTCCAAAACCTACACCATCATCGGTTCATCGCTCTAATGCTTCGGTTTTTGATATTTCGGGAGTTATGCTGAGAATGAATCGCCAGCAAGTTGAACAAGCCTTGCAAAAACGCGGTTATCGAAAAACGGCTGAACAATTGGAAATTCCGAATTTTATACGTTGGCGTTATGAAGAGATATGCCGCAATCAGGGAGTGGTTGGATTCGAGCGCATAGGAAATTGTGTGGTAAAAATGGCAAAACAAAACAATTTTCAATATGTACAACACGAAAAATATGCCAATTTCAACACCAAAGAAGAAGTTGAAATTTTCTACACCAGTAACTTCACCGGTAACAAGGTTCATCGTATTATGTATCATTCCGAAGCAGCAAATATTACCGGCAGCGGAGCAAAGGCAACATACTTGCGTAATTTGAAAGTTTTTGACTTTTGGAAAAAAATTAATCAAAAATACGGCACTCCGGACAACAGAGAACAGGTTATTTGGGGAATGGGAGACAATAAACCGTCATTACAAGCGGCAACAGGCAGGCTGATTTTAAAAGATCCGATGCTCTTGGAATTGGACTACACAAGAATGTCGCGTGAAGACCAAAAATTTATGAATACTGCTACTTATACTTTTTAGGAGATACAATCGATGGGGATTTCGCCAACGCAATTAGCTGAGCTTGTTTGCACCAGAATAAGCCATGACTTAATCGGTAATATCGGAGCAATTAATAATGTTCTGGAATTTGTACATGATAGCAACGGAGTATTGGAAGAAGGTGATCTAAATGTTTTAGATACGGCAATATCAACGTTAAGTGCCCGTCAACAGTTTTTTAGACTTGCTTTCGGAATTGATACAGCAGCTGTCGATAAAGAAAAGCTTCGGCAAATCTGCCAAAACTATCTTAGTGTTGCTGGAAATAAGGCATATCCGCTCGATTTTGAATGTAACAATATGAGCTCGCAAATAGCCAAAGTATTGTGCTTGTGCTTAATGATTGGTGCAGAAGTATGCTTGCGCGGTGGCCATATTAAGGTTACAATAGGAAGTAAGATTATCGTTGAAACAATGTCGGAAAACCCATTGGCTACGGCAAAAATAAATATATATAAACAAATTATTTCGGGCGAACATCCGCAAGACAATATAGCCCAATTTATACAATTAATTTATTTGCAAAATTTGTTGGGTGAAGATGTTCCGATAAGTTTGAATGCAGATGAAAAGAAAATGACCCTGACAATAGGATGATAATGAGATGGTATTAAGGAGTCGCTGACAAAAGTGCAACGACTCCTTTTTAAATGCTTAAACGTGAATAATGCCACGAGCCAAAGCGTATATCGCAAACAAGGCAACAAATGTCAACACCAAGGCAATGCCGCATTCTGTGTTGGTAAATGCAGGTTTTTGCGAATTGTTTTGCTTTTTTGCCCAAATATAAAAAGGTATACCCAAAGCCACAAAAATAAATGCCATCAGTAAATAGTTAAGACCGGCGGCATAAATCAGCCACGATGAATATATAACCCCCATAATACCGGAAAATAACGCTTCCGAACGACGAACGTAAATATTTGCCGGATATTCCCCATCTTCACAAATTTTCCATAAATAAGCACAGCATGAAAGATATGCCGGCAAAACCATCACTCCGGTTATGCTGAGCATTGTATTCCACGCATTGTTTGAAAAATATACAACCAACATAAAAATCTGCATCAATGCACTGGTTACCCACAGCGAAACAGATGGAGAATTATATTTATTTTCACGGACAAACTCTTTCGGAAAAGTTCCGTTTTCGGCCGCAGCCTGAGGAATTTGTGCCGTAATCATTGTCCATGCCAACCAACTTGTTAAAACAGAAACAAGTAAGCCGATATTCATAAACCACGCGCCCCATTTACCGACCAAAACTTCCATAATTCCGGCCGTTGAAGGATTTTGCACACTGGCTAATTGAGCCTGACTCATAACACCATAAGGTAAAACAGAAAGTAAAATATAAATTATCAAACACCCGACAAAACCTAAAAGGGTCGCTCTGCCGACTGTCTGTGGAGTTTTGGCATGCTTTGACATAACAACAGCACCCTCAATACCGATAAAAGCCCATAATGTTACAAGCATTGTACTCTTAATTTGTTCTGGTATATTGCCTAAATCGGCGACAGATTGTTTACCCCAAAAATCAAATTCAAACTTATCTACATTGAACATGAACAATGTAACAAGTACAAATAAAACGAGAGGAACAATTTTAGCTATTGTACCGATTAGGTTAATGAATGTTGCTTGTTTTACCCCTCGCAATACTAAAAAGTTGAATCCCCAGATTAAGATTGAACCTCCCAAAATTGCCCATATGGTATTACCTCCCGCAAAATACGGCGGAAAGAAATAGTTTAAAGCATCCATGGTAATAACGGCATATCCAACATTACCGCAAATTTGGCAGAGCCAATATGACCAACCGATGATAAACCCGATAAAAGCACCAAAACCTTCACGGCTATACATATAAATACCGGCAGTCAAATCCGGTTT
>CADBMG010000066.1 GCA_902795745.1 uncultured Pseudomonadota bacterium | reverse complement strand
CGACAGTATAGTTGATATATGTATTGATCATGGCAAAAATGTAAATAACATATCTGTTGTATCTGAGTTGCAAAAGTGTATAGAAAATCAATTTGCTGCCGATATGTGTTCCATAGATAAATATTTCCAAGCCTTATCAGATAATATTATGAGCAAATGGGTACATTCTACTTTTAATATTTCCGCGCTTGAATTAGAAATTAACGGAGCTTATCGTTGGTTTGAGGGAGATACGGAACAACAATCGCTTAATTTATTTTTATGTTTAGAAAACTGGCTAAAAAACACTCCTTTCTAATTTTCATAATTCTTTGAAAATACACAAAAACATTTAGGACAGTTTGTAAAAATTCCTATTACCGTCATCACCTGCTTTGCCATCAGACAAACGTGTCTGGCAACCTGCCTGTATTTTAAAGTTGAATATGTCTTGGCCAAATCTAACGAATTGGAGGTGTGAGATTTGATTAAAAAAAACAACATCTATTTTACCGGATGTTGTTTTTTGTACTGCTGATGCTTTGTAAGTAAACTACAAGTCCTCAGTGAATTAATTATCATCGCCATATCCGTGAGAGGACTTTTTAGATCGATTTCGACGCCAATACCAATATCCGAAATCTGTCAAATCGTCTGGGTCAATCTCATCACGCCGTGTTGAGTATCCGCCATCATCTACCTCAAAAAAGACGGGATAGATACATCCGCACGGACTGATAATAACGACATTCAATAAACTCAGAGCAACACTTTCTCTTTGCTCATCTTTTGCCGAGGCTTCTACGAAGCTCGGATAATTTAATAATACTTGTTTCACTTGTTTCATAAGTCCAAAATTATACATCTACACAAATAAAAGTATATTATATAGGTATATTTGTCAATATTTTTTATTTAAGAAGTTTCTAAATTTTAATGTATAACAAAGCCCCGCTTAATAAACTTTAATCGGATGATATTTTAATTTATACTCCCTCTATAAAATCATTATTATAAACATAATTAAACTATATTTGGTGACAATAAGAATCAACAGACGGAAATTCTCTCCATCTCGGAGCATAAAGGAAGTCATATCAAATCTGTTGTTTCCTCATTCTCCGATTTATTTATCGTTAAGGATTAAAGAAGGCACCCTAAAGGTTCCTTCTTTTTTTATTGATTATGCTTTGTAAGCAAGTTACGAGCTAAAGTTTTCAATATAATCAAAAATTTTCCGATAATCTCTAAATTTTTTACATGTCAAAACCTGAATTTCGGTATTTTTCAAATAATCAGCAATCTGTTGATTAATTTCCTTGTTTGCGCTATCCCAATCCATAATTTTAGATAAAGTTACTTTTCTGTAATGGTAAGCTTGCACAGGTAATTCCGGAGATATATCTTTGCCTATTAAACTCTTTGCCTTTATAAAGCGTAAAGTAAATCGCCATATCGCTAGTAACCGACCAATTCGCATATCCACAATCAAATCCGGATTAACTTTTTCATAAAGTGTTTTTTGACACCCTTCCATAACCCAATTTTCATTGTTTTTCAGAAATTCATTTACAATCGCAAACTGTCCATCTTCATCGCGATATCCACCACCTTTAATACGCTGTACTTCATCAAAATTTAAACGCGGAATGCCGTACTTTTTATTGATGGTGTAAGCAAGAGATGATTTTCCTGCGCCAAGTGGTCCGATAATTAAAATTTTTTTCATTTTTATACAATCTTAATAGTTTGAAACCCTTTTTAAAGAACGTGAGAATGTGTTCCGGTAGCGGCAAGTAACACAATTTCATCACCTTGTATTTTATAGATAAGTATCCAATCAGGTTCAATATGTAAGTCCCGATGTTCCGCCCAATTATTTTTTAAGGCGTGATCCCTATATTGTGCCGGTATAGGCTCACCACTTGCTAATATTCGTAATATAGTATGCAACTTACTCATATCTTTACCTTGCTTTTGGCATAATTTATAATCACGCTTAAAGCGCTTGGAATAATCAAAAGTTCGCATCTAATCGTCCTTTTCTAAATCAGCAATCAAAGCATCAACACTGTTAAAAGGACCATAAACACGACCAGCTTTAATATCTTCTTCAGAATCAGCTATTGCTTGAGCAATAAATTCTTCCTCAGTTGGTAATTTAGGCTGAAAAGGTAATGCTCGGCTATGGATAATTTGATTAACGAGCATTCTGACCGCATCATTAAGCGTTATACCTAACTGTTTTAAAATATTTTCAGCCCGTTTTTTGCTTTCAGCATCAACACGCGCTTGTATTACCGTATTCATATTTTTATCTCCGTTTTTCATTAAAACCATCCTTATATTAACATAATACAATTTCAAAATCAATAGTTATGTAATAGTTTTGAAATGAAAAGCAATGTAAAACTTTTGTTTATTACAAAAGCTACACCCCCATTGTCCAACTTATTGATTTTATTACGTACTTGCCGCAACGAGTTCGTAAAATTTCCCAAAACAGTCAATTTCAAAAAACGAAGATTGTGCGCGCGTTTCACACTGCGTACCCTAAAGAGGCGGCTCATACTTCGCCGTCATCTTAAAACGACTGAAGCCGTTTTTACGATTCCGAACTCGATTAAGTGCTTGATTTAAAAAGAAACAACAGCCATTTTACAGCCTGATGTTTGTATTGGTGATGCTAAGTAAGCAAGTTACGAGCTGAATATTCATAATTAGGGGTTGATTTTTAATTGAAAAATGCTATAAAATATTACCAGCCTTGGTAAAGGAGAAAGATAATATGCAATATTTTCCTGAAAAAATGATATTAAAAAAAGAGTCTGATGATGTTGTTGCAATTATATCGGATAATGAGCCTGTAGCAAGAATTAACTTGAAGCATAGTATATGGCGTTTATCGTCTGAAGAAAAGTCCGATGAACAATATATGCAAGCCATTGAACTTTTGGGAAATACCAAAAAGATTGAGGGTATCGGTGCGCATTATCAAATCGGCGGTGTAATTGTTCCTGTTTTTAAAAGTAGAGAAACAAAAGACGGAACAAAAATTTTCTACGATACAAATTCTAGCCCAGACCTTTCTGTTTCTTTTCGTGAAATTAAGAGGGATTGCGGTGATAAGATAATCACTCCTCGTTATTGGAGTTATGAACATATGCAAGGTCTGAATACCACTAGGTATGATGGCTATGATGTTCTTGATAAAAAGAGCCATATAACAACCAGATATGACAAAACAGGGATTATTATACCTGAACAAAAGGGTAGCGAAGAAGAGAGAAAAGATATTTCTTTTCCAAACAAGTCATTGTTTAAACTGATAGCACAAAATATTTTTAATAAAAAAGCACGATGAATTATTGATTTTATTATAGCTTCGAGCCTATCGGTCACCAATAAAAACTCCCCATGAAGGGGAGTGTTCTTTATTGGTGATGCTTACCTCGCAATTTACGAACTAAGCAGTTATATCTTTTGCTATTTTACCGAAGTTCACGTTTTTATTTCCGTTTTTATATACTTACCGATGTTTTCCAACATCCGTTATTCTTTTCCTCTTCATTTTCCTTTTATATGGCAACTAAAAAATAATCTTGACTCTAACAGCCTTTTTATTTATATTTACGCCATAAAATTATAATTATCACAATTAATTTATATAGCTTATGAAAAAAATTAACAAAATTATTAAAGGAACTCTTTGTGGACGAGAATTTCCTTCCTATCCCCAGCTTCGTCTGACGGAAATTCTGGTAATTGCCGTTAATTCAGAAACTGTCCGACAAGGTAAGAAAGTTAAAAGAAAAGTTTTTCCTCGCCCGCATCTGATTGAAGTCTGGATTGAAGATACGAGTTGTCTCCCTGATGAAATCAAGAAAAATCTATTTCAACGCGGCTGGGAGATTAAGCTTCACATTACCGGTGATAAAAGCAAGCCGGTAGCAAAGATTGTTTCAATCACGGAACGCCGATGTGATAGGCGTACTTATGTTATATCTTAAAGTCTCACGTTTCAGCACACAAAAAAAGCCTCCCACAAGGGGAGGTTATTTTGTTGGCGATGCTTTGCTCGCAGTTTACGAGCTGAATTTTCGATACAATATTAATCTAATTGCTTCAAAAAAGCTGAAAGACAATTTATTTGCTTTTCAAATTCATATCGTGTAAGTAATGTTTCTTCTTTTGAGTCTTTACCCATAGAGTGAATAAGTGGTTTCGCTACATTTTTCAATGCTTGCCTGTATAACGGATTTTGTGCCATCGAAATATAGGCTTCATCAACCAATAAATCATATTCTGCGCTATCTCTCTTTATGGCTTGACCTTGCCAATAAACAAATCCGTTTTCTTTCCAATTATAATCACTTGCCGCCTGAATATGATAAGCATCAGTTCCGCTGTAAGAAAAAATAAGCTTTTGAATTTCGGGATTCTTAAATTTTAACCCATGAAAAAAGGCTTCCAAACTTTTAAGATGAAACCCTTTAAAATCAAATTCATAAGGATATAAATTTGATAGAGTTTTTGAAAATGAACCTTTAATTACATATCCGATATTTATCCACTTCTCACATTCTGCAATATATTTTCCTTTTTCATCAAAAATAGGCAACTCGTCACAATAAAGATTACCGTTTTTATCAAGTATGTCCTTCGGAACAAATTCAAAATTTTCTTTGAATTTTAAGAATTTTTGCAATTCTTCAGCTATTTTTTCGCTAACTTTATCAATCATGGTATACTCCATTATTTCTAACTGATTGTTAGTAACATAATATCAAGATTAAGTCAATTATTTTGCATCAACCAACTTTAATACAAAACAATAACCATGCGAAACTCCAATAGCTTGAAAACTTGATTTAAAAAGAAAAAAAACAGCCATTTTGCAGGCTGTTTTTTGTATTGGTGAAGAAAACTATCAGACGATGTAGTTCTCTATATCAGATCAAATTTGAATGGCAGGCGCAATAAAAGTAATGTATATATAAAGTTTTCGGTAAATTTACTTTATTCTGCGTTTACTTGCAGTTAAACTGATCTTTAATGTAAGACATATCAATATTGCATTTTCTTTTATATTTTTTTATGGCATTTTTAGCATAAGCCGCATAGCAAGAAATTTTTTCTATCGGCGAAAGACAAGGTTCGCTCATAAATCTCTTGAAGGCTAACCATGCCATTTTATGTTTATGGCGGCTAAGTTGATTTTGACGAATTCGGTATAGCAACAAAATTTTATTTAATCCATAAAATTTTTCACCACGACGCAAATAATGCATCCATAACCGTGCGTCTTCACAAAGTTTTCTGTCATTCGGAAAATGAACATCTTTAATTTTTTCACGATCAATCATTACGGTTGACATACCTATTTGTGAAGTTTTCATATAGCGTTTTATATCTATGCATTCATCAACATTAACTTGTCCGTTGCGACGAATATGACCATCTTCGGTTAAGCAGGCAAATGCAGTGTGTGACAATCCGGCATTATGTTTTTTCATAAAGAAAATTTGGCTGGATAACTTATTTTTTGCCCATAAATCGTCAGCATCAATAAAAGCTAAATATCTTCCTTTAGCATATTTTATTGCGGCATTACGTGCCGGTCCGACACCTTTGTTAATTGGAGAAGAATAGACATTAATGCGAGAATCTTTTTGAGCATACTCAAACACTTTATCTAATGATTTATCTGTTGAACCATCATCCATAACAATCAATTCCCAGTTTTTATAATCCTGATTAAGCACAGATTCTATGGTTTGACAAACGTAGCTTTCACAGTTGTATACAGGTAAAATTATAGATACTTTGTCCATGTCTTTACACTCTTAGTTCTATATATATGATAGTTTAGCAATTTTTAAAATTTTGTCAATAAGGAATATATAATAAATAGCGATATTTGCTAATATCATATGTGCGCAAACCATCGGCTAATGCCGGTGATTCTTTTAAAAAGAAAAAACAGCCATATTGCAGGCTGTTGTTTGTATTGGTTTCTTACTACGTAAGTTTCGCAATAGAATTGCTCAACAACTACGCTTCGGTCACTTGTTTACTAATTTCGCCGATTTTTGCTGTGGTTCATCTGCTCAATAAGTAAACTGCGCATCACCAATAAAAAAAGCGACATTAAGTCGCTTTTTTTATTG
>CADBMG010000065.1 GCA_902795745.1 uncultured Pseudomonadota bacterium | reverse complement strand
TGATGTTCCGACTCTGCAACTTTTGTGTTCCAGATTATCTCCTGATAGAAAATTAAGCCAAGGTGAAATTGATAAATTAGCGGTTTATATGGGCACCAAAACCACGGTTACCGCAAGTGACGTACAAGCTGCCGTCAGTGATGTCGCCGGTGCAAATGTTGAAGATTTGTGCTATTTTGTAGCCGGCGGTGAGGTAAAAAAAGCCTGCAAAATGTTTGAGCGTTTGGTTAAAGAAGGCGGAGAACCGGCAACATTGATACGACAGATTGCTTATCATTTCGGCAAATTGCTGGACTGTGTCGCACAAACAGAGGAAGGAAAAACAGCGGATGAGGCAATAAAAAGCCTCCGTCCTCAACTGATGTTTTATCGTAAATCAGCGTTTTTACGACAACTCAAAATATGGAACAGAGATCGTCTTCTGCGCATTATGAAAGCACTTTATGATACCGAGCGTGACTGCAAAAGCACCAATATTCCGGCGGAACAAAGTGCTGCATATTTGGTATTGCGTTTAGCCGATGCAGCGGCAAATTTAATGCAAAAAAGATAAAGATTTAATCATCAAAATTCATCGCAGCATTTTGATTAAGCGACATACAAAGAATAATGCCGAAACTTGCCATGATTGAAAACATAACAGTACCGCCGTATGAGATAAGCGGCAGCGGTACTCCGACAACCGGTAAAACACCCATTACCATAGCTATATTAATGAACACATATAAAAAGTAATTTGTATTTAGACCGATAATAACCAATCGTGCAAAATAGTTACGACAACGAAAAGCAAACAAATACCCCATTGCCAACACCAGCAAATTAATAAACAACAGGCTCAAACTGCCGAGCATACCGAACTCTTCCGAGAACATTGTAAAAATAAAATCAGTATGTTTTTCCGGCAGAAAATTTAAATGTGTTTGCGTGCCGTGCAAAAATCCTTTGCCAAACAATCCTCCCGAGCCAAAGGCTATTTTTGATTGGATAATATGGTATCCCGTTCCCAAAGGGTCCCGCTCCGGATCCAAAAATGTCAGTACGCGATTTTTTTGATATTCATGCAGAAAGTTCCATGCTATCGGCAGTGCCGCTCCTCCTAGAACGGCAACGGCAATAAATTTCCACCACTGAACTCCTACGGCAAAAAACATTATTGTTGCTGTCAAAAGCAGCATCATTGCGGTTCCCAAATCCGGCTCTAAGATAATCAATCCAACCGGCAATAGTGCTAATACCGCAGGGATTAAAATTCCGCGAATCGATTGAATTCCCTGTACTGTCATCAAACTGAAATAACGAGCAATAAACAGAACCAATCCTATTTTCATCAACTCCGACGGTTGCAATTTAAATAATCCTAAATTAATCCATCGCTGTGCTCCCATACCAATATGTCCGCCAGCTTCTACCAAAATCAGCAAAAAAAGCGTGATAAAATAAAAAACATAAGCAAATTTATAGTATTGACGAACATCAATCATAGCCATACCTAACATCAGCAGAAAAGCTAAGCCGAAGCGACAAATATGCTTCAATGCCCAAGGTTGCCAATTGCCGTCAGCAGCGGAATAAAGCGTCATTGTTCCGATTATTGCCAATAACATAATCAAAAAAATATACGAATAACTCATCCTCATAAATTTTTGTTTGATACCGCTGCCGGATGTTGCAAAACTCAATTCCCCCATTTTTTCCTCACCTAATATCAAGTTCCAATGCTTTTTGTAAAATCTTGCTTGCTATCGGAGCGGCAACTCCCGAACCGGATGAGCCATGTTCCACAACCACCGCCACGGCATAACGTGGATTATCAACCGGAGTAAACCCTATAAACAAAGCATGATTACGCAGCCGCCACGGTAAGTTTTCATCGCGGATAATGCCGGACTTTCGTTCTTTCATTGAAATACGCCGCACTTGGGTAGTACCTGTTTTTCCCCCCATTCTTATACCATCTAAATTAAACTTAGCACGAGCAGCCGTACCGTTTGGAGCATTAACCACTTCAAACATCCCTTGTTTAACTATATCAATATTCCTTTGTGATATGTTTATTTTAGATACTGGCTGTTGTTTTGTCCTTCTAATTAAGGTTGGCATAATGGCATATCCTCCGTTAACAACACGTGCCAACATTGTAGCCAAATGTAACGGAGTAATAAGTACATACCCTTGTCCGATGCCGGCATTAGCCGAATCGCCGCGTGTCCATGCCGCGTCTTTGACCGATTTTTTCCATTCCTGAGAAGGAATTAAACCGTTTTTTTGGTTATCAAGACCGATATTAAGCGGTTGTCCTAAGCCTAATTTTATTGCCATATCATGAATTTTATCTATACCAACACGCATTGCCGTTTCATAGAAAAAAATATCACAAGAGTATTTTAGAGCTTCTATAACATTAAGTGCGCCATGTCCCGAGTGCCTCCAACAATGAAAACGTGTTGCACCAATATCCATTCCGCCGGAACAATAATAACGGGTATCCATATTAATAACTCCCGCTTCCAATGCCGCCAGTGCCACGACAATCTTAAATGTTGAACCGGGAGAATATTGACCGGAAACAGCCTTATTTATCAAAGGAGTTCTTTCATTATTTAACAGCTCGTTCCAATTTTTATAACTTATGCCGTTAGTAAACAAATTAGGATCAAATGACGGGGTTGAAACAAGAGCCAATATTTCGCCGTTGCGCACATCTAAAACCACTGCGGCACCGCTGTTGTTACCAAATGCCTCATATGCCGCCTTTTGTAAGCGCGAATCTATGGTAATTTGTAAGCTGCCACCTATACTGCCGGCATTGCGTTCAATTTCTTTTATAACTCGTCCGTAAGCATTAACTTCCAATTTGATTGTTCCACCCTTGCCTTGCAATTTATAATCAAGCGATTTTTCCAGTCCTGATTTTCCTATTTTAAACCCCGGAACCATGTAAAGCGGGCTGTTTTTCTTATCTTTATCCGATACCGGTCCCACATATCCGACAACATGAGCATATAAATCAGCATAAGGATATTTGCGATTTAAGCCTTCGTCAATTTCTATTCCTGGCAATTCCGGTGCATAGAGCATCACTTTTGAAACTTCATCCCACGATATATTATCTTTCAGCTTAATCGGAATAAAACGTCGACGATTTTTAATATTATGTACGGCTTTTTTTTCTTCATCTTCATCAAGCGGCAAAATCTTTTGGAATGTAGCAAAAGTGTTTTCAATATCCGGAGTTTGTTCGCTAATCAATAATGCCTGAAAATTTTGCTCATTCTTAGCTATAGCCTCTCCGTTACGGTCATATATTGTGCCTCGAGGAGGTACCAAAAAACGTGTAGATATGCGATTTTCATCAGACATAACTTTATATTTATCTGCTTCAAAAATTTGCAGATAATACAAACGCGCAACAATAACCGCAAAAGCCAACAGATTAAACACTAGAATAACTATTGTCCTTTGGCTGAGAATCTGCATTTTTTCGTTTCTATTGCTCATCAATGTTCTCCGGCGGCAAAAAACGGGTGGCAACCCAAGCATTGATTGTTGCAATAAGCGGATAAAACATCACGGTTGAAAAATACCCCATCGTAATTTCCGCCAACGGCAAGTAATCCCAAAAATACGACATCAGAAATAACCATTTAATCAGCATATAAAATAATGCGGATAGGCTGAAAATCAGCCAACGTACATTGAATGATGCTGCCTGAAAATAGCGTGCCAGCCATCCGGTCGTTCCATTGACCAACATCAATAGCAAAATATTCACCCCAAAAGGAGAAGAGCTGTATACATCTATTATAAAACCAATACAAAAAGCAGAACCCCAACTAAAAAGTGAACCGCGATTTAAACGCCAGTAATATACACAAATTAGCCCTATTGCCGGTCGAAAATAGTTAATTTGTACCGAATGTATCGGCATAAAAAAAAGCAAAACCATCAGTAACGAGAAAAAAATCGGAATCCGGCACCGTAAAAAAAATCCGATTTGTTCTTTTAAACTACTGCGCATTGTCCAGACCTTCCGCAAAATCATTTAAGAATTCGCTGTCTTGTGACAAACCGTAATCAATAATACGGACATACTCCAAACGGCTGATATCGGCAATAGGTTCGACCTCAACCGAACCGTCATTATTTACTTTGTTTACCAGTCCGATTGGAAGTCCTGCCGGAAACATACCGCCTACTCCGGAGGTAACAATCACATCTCCAATCTCAATATCAGCATTGGAACGTGTAAAAATCAACTGCGGACGATCAGTGTTGTTACCGCTTAAAATACCGCGAGTACGAGTACGCTCAATAATTACCGGAATTTTTGAATTTATATCAGTAATCAGAATTACCTTGGCATAGCGTTTCCCGACCGTATCAACTCGCCCGATAACACTCTCATTGCTCATGACGATTTGTCCTTTTTCGACTTCCGAATCGCCAATATACACAAGCAGTAAATGGGTAAAATTGTCGCCGGATTCGGCAATAATCTGTGCACTGACGAAAGTAGCTTCCGGTGGCGGAGTATAGTTCAGCAAACGCGACAAAAGCTGATTTTCCACTTCCAATGTACGCACTTTGTTTTGAAGAATCATCATTTGCTTGTTTTCTTGCCGCAACTGCTGATTATCGGCATATATGTGACTGATATCGTAAAAATAAGTATAAATACGATGAATTGCTCGTGCCGGCAATTCGACAATCTGCATCGCCGGACCTGTAACCTCAATAATTACTTTATCGACGGCACTGACAACCAAACTATCGACATTGCTGAGCAAAATACCGAAAAAGGCAATCAAAAATAAAATTGCAACAAAAAGACGGCGAAAGAATGTCTTCAATTCTCCAAACGGAATGAGCAAAACTTTACGCCGCTTCATAAATGCACCCTCTATCGGCTGAAACTAATTGGAGCTGGAAAGCACGCTCTTATAGCGGCTTAAATGATCAACCGTTTCACCGCAACCTTTGGCCACACAAGCTAATGGATCTTCGGCAATGGTTACAGGCAATCCGGTAGCCTTGCGCAAAACTTTATCCAAGTTAGTCAAAAGTGCGCCGCCTCCGGTCAAAACAATACCTTTGTCAACAATATCTGCGGCTAATTCCGGAGCTGTATTTTCCAATGCCACTTTAACGGCTTCTACAATATCAGATACAGGCTCAATCAAGCTCTCTGCTACTTGACGTTCGGTTATGGTAATCTCCTTCGGCACACCGTTAATCAAATCACGACCGCGAATTTCAACCGTGCGTCCGTCACCTTCTTCCGGCGGACAAGCTGAGCCAATTTCTTTTTTAATACGCTCGGCACTACGCTCCCCTACCAGTAAATTCATATTACGGCGAATGTAACTGACAATTGCGCTATCCATCTTATCTCCGCCAACGCGAATCGAGCGAGCATAAACAATACCTTCCAGTGAAAGAACAGCAACTTCTGTTGTGCCGCCGCCAATATCCACCACCATACTCCCGGTCGGCTCGGTTACCGGCAAACCTGCTCCTATTGCCGCCGCCATCGGTTCTTCAATCAAATAAACCTTATGTGCACCGGCTTGTGAAGCGGAATCCTCAATAGCTCTTCGTTCAACAGCCGTAGAACCGAAAGGTACACAAATTACAATGGTCGGAGTAACAAAAGTGCGACGATTATGTACTTTACAAATAAAGTATTTTATCATTGCTTCAGCGTAATCAAAATCAGCAATAACTCCGTCTTTCAATGGACGAATCGCCTGAATATTACCCGGTGTACGACCGAGCATTTGTTTTGCCTCATTACCTACCGCTAAAACCTGCTTACGCCCTTTTTCTTCTTTAATAGCAACCACCGATGGTTCGTTAAGCACGATTCCGCGACCGCGCACATAAACCAAGGTGTTAGCCGTTCCCAAATCAATCGCCATATCGGCGGAAAACATTCCCAGTAGTTTTGCAAACATTTGCTTATCTCCATAGATTATAAAGTGACTCTGTTTTTATAACAGTTTGAGCAAATGTGCAAGCGATATTTTACACTTTTTTAAACATTTTACGTTTATCGCAATTAAAAAACCACCGACGAAAATCGGTGGTAGTTTTATCAAAAAATGTCAAACTACAACATTTTACTTTTTAGCAGAAATACCGCTGTTCACATCTTTTACCGATACTGACAAATCGTCGGCAATACGAGCCGAACGACCACGCAATGCACGTAAGAAATAAAGCTTAGCGCGACGAACTTTACCTACGCGGGAAACTTCAATCTTGGCAACATTCGGAGAATAAAGCGGAAATACACGTTCAACACCTTCACCGAACGAGATTTTGCGAACAGTGAATGATGAATTCAAACCGTCATTTTTACGAGCGATGCATACGCCCTCATAAACCTGAATACGTTCTCTGTCGCCTTCTTTAACTTTAGTATGAACGCGCAAAGTATCACCCGGTTTGAAAATCGGCATATTTTTGCCTTCCATCAATTTTTCAATTTGCTCTTTTTCAATATTTTCAATAATGTTCATTTTATTTACCTTTACTTTCAATTTGTTATTCCTATACACCGGAATCTATTGTAAATCAAGTATTTTTTTCCAATAAATCCGGACGACGTTTTTCTGTTATTTGAAGAGCCTGCTGCCTTTGCCATTTAGCAATGTTTTCGTGGTGTCCGCTGAGCAAAATTTCCGGCACTTTACGACCTTTCCATTCAATCGGACGTGTATATTGCGGATATTCAAGCAAACCATCTTCAAAACTTTCGTTTTCAGTCGATGCGGCATTTCCCAACACCCCCGGAAGCAATCTTATCACGGCATCAAGCATAATCATTGCTGCCTGCTCGCCGCCGGTCAAAACGTAGTCGCCGATGCTGATTTCTTCGATGCCGTATTCTTCTATGACACGCTCGTCGATTCCCTCAAACCGACCGCAAATTACGGTCACTTCATCGAGCATACTCAGCTCTCGGACTTTAGCCTGCGTTAAGGGCTTACCCTTAGGACTCATATAGATGATTTTGCCACCGCTATGATTATGTTCTATTGCCTCTCCCAAAACATCGGGACGCATAATCATTCCGGCACCGCCGCCACACGGAGTGTCATCGACCGACCCATGCTTATCAAACGCATAGTCACGAATGTTGACAGCGTTATATGACCACAAACCTTCCTTTAACGCCTTTCCCGTAAGCGATGTTCCCAAAAAACCCGGAAAAATTTCAGGAAAGATAGTTAAAATCGTTGCGTGTAAACTCATCTATGCCTCATCTCTTTCATCTTCAGGAGCAAAAACCATACTCGCCGATGAAACGATAATATATCCGCCTTCAATATCAATAGTCGGCACATAGCTTGCGGTAAAAGGTAAAAGTTCTGTTTCTTTTTTACCTTTGAGCTTAATTTCAATAATATCGCCCGCACCGTAATTTGCAAACCCTGCAACTTTACCAATCTCTTGATCCGGTGTTTTCAGACAAACTTTAAGGCCGACAATATCACCCTTATAAAACTCATCTTCATCAAGCACCGGCAATGCTTCGCGTGCTACATATAATTCTGTACCTATCAAAGCCTCGGCATCATTTCTGTTGTCTATACCTTTGATTTTTACGCGCACATTGCTTGAAGTCATACCTAAAACTTTAAGTTCAAAACGGCAATCGGCATTTTTATTTTCAACTGCGCCGAACTTATCCAAGTCCAGTGGATTTTTGGTTTGGCTCTGTACCTTAACCTCTCCTCTGATACCATGAACGGCAACAATTTTTCCAATGCAAATCCGTTTATTCATTCTTAAAGTTCCTTATTTTTCAGACTCAAAATAACAACTTAATTCTTACGTTACTGAAAATTATTCAGCAGATTCTTCTGCAACCGGCTCCGCGGTAGCAGCTGCTGCGGCTTCAGCTGCTGCGGCAGCTTTAGCTTCTTTTTCTTTCATACGCTCAACAGCTTTGGCTTTCGGCGCAGATTTCTTAGGATGTTCAACCATTACCGGAGCTGCACACAAACCTAAGTTAGCAAAAATCTTTTGCAATCTGTCGGTCGGTTGAGCACCTTTGGATAACCAAGCGGCAACTTTTTCTTTATCTACCACAACTCTGTTTTCATTGTCTTGCGGCAACAACGGATTGTAAGCGCCCAATTTCTCAATATATCTGCCGTCACGCGGAGCACGCGAATCGGCTGCAACAATATGATAATAAGGACGTTTTTTTGAACCACCGCGAGATAGTCTGATACGTACTGACATTTTATTTTTTTCCTTTCAATAAATTAATGTTACATTCCTTCCTAAAAAGGAAACTTGTTTTTCATTCCTTTCGGCAAACAACCGAACGGATTACCTTTTAACAATTTGGCCATCGACGCCAATCCGCCGATACTGCCCATTTTTTTCATCATTGTCGACATTTGCTCATAAGATTTGAGCAAAACATTGACATCGTGAACTTCGACACCGGCACCCATTGCAATCCTTCTTTTGCGTGAGGCTTTAATAATATCAGGATGCAAGCGTTCTTGCTTAGTCATCGATAAAATTATGGCTTCTTGATGTTTCATCAACTTATCGCCAACTCCGGATTCTTCAATTTGCGCCTGAAATTTTGACAGCCCCGGCAACATTCCGATAATACTGCCGATACTGCCCAATTTTTTCATCTGTTGCATTTGGCTAAGCATATCGTTCATATCAAACGAACCTTTCAGCATTTTGCTGGCCATTTGCTCTGCGGTTTCGCGATTAACGTTTTCAATCGCTTTTTCTACTAAGCTGACTACATCACCCTGCCCTAAAATTCGACCGGCCACGCGGTCAGCGTGAAATTCTTCAATATCCTCAAGCTTTTCGCCTGTTCCTAAAAACTTAATCGCCGCACCGGCTACCATTTTCATCGACAAAGCCGCACCGGCACGAGAGGTACCATCCATTCTGGTCAGCACCAAACCGGTAATTCCCACTTTGTCATTAAACTCCTTTGCCACATTGCAAGCCTCTTGTCCGATAAGGGCATCAGCCACCAACAGCGTTTCCGTCGGATTTGTTATTTTTTTGACATCAACCAATTCGCTCATCAAATTTTCATCAATTTGCAAGCGACCTGCCGAATCCAAAATCAACAAATCATACACGCCGTTCTTAGCGGCATCAAGTGCCCGCTTGGTAATTTCAAGCGGTTTTTGACCCGCCACAATCGGCAACACATCCACCTCAATTTGTTTACCCAATTGTGCCAACTGCTCCTGCGCTGCCGGACGATAAACGTCCAACGATGCCAGCAAAATACGCTTATTTTTTTTCAACTTTTTAGCAATTTTTGCCGCAGTGGTAGTTTTACCTGAACCTTGCAGACCTACCAACAAAAACACCACCGGTGCCGGAGCATTGAAATTAAGCTCTGTATCTTCCGCGCCAAGCAACTTTACCAAAGCATCGTGCACAATTTTGATAACCATCTGCCCCGGCTGAACTGATTTTACAACCTTTTCGCCCAAGGCCTCAGTTTTAACGTTGGCAATAAATTCTTTCACTACCGAAAGTGAAACATCAGCCTCCAGCAACGCGATGCGTATCTCTCGCATTGCTTCGTCAATATCTTTTTCATTGAGAACACCGCGCGATGTAATCTTTGAAAAAGCTTGGCTGAGCCTATTTGTTAAACTTTCAAACATTAAAGTTTTTGCCTTTCGTTATTAATTAAACAAATTGTCGCCAGTGTGCGAACCCTCGCTGACTGACGGAACTCCTTAGAGTCGGTATTTTTACAGCATTTCAAATGGTAAAAATTCTCTAAAATTCACGTGCTTTATACGCCAATAATTTGCACTTGTCAATATATTTGTTATCGAACTCTTTTTTATAAGGCACATAAATCGCTGCAAATACTTTTGACAAAGGTAACATATACAAATAAGGAGATAAATTTAATAATCGCTTTCTTTAATGCGCTCCATTTCCGCACCGACAGCCTTAAATTTTTCCTCTAAATGTTCATACCCGCGGTCTAAATGGTAAACGCGGTTAACAATAGTTTCACCTTCCGCCACAAGACCTGCCAAAACAAGAGCAAATGAAGCACGTAAATCAGTTGACATAACCGGTGCTGCCGAAAGTTTTTTCACCCCTCTGACAATAGCCGAGGCATGACCGTGAACATTGATGTTTGCTCCCATACGCATCAATTCAGGAACGTGCATAAAGCGATTTTCCCAGATATTTTCCGTCACCATGGATGCTCCTTCGGCAACGCACATCAAGGCCATAAACTGCGCTTGCAAATCAGTCGGAAAGCCCGGATAATAATCGGTAAAAATATCTTCTCCTTGCAAAGTAGCATCTTGGGCATCAACAATAATTCCATCGGAAGTTTCTTCAATTTTAACTCCCATGCGACGCAAAATATCAAGCGGAGTTTTCAAATGCTCCGGATTAGCATTAACCAATTCTAAGCGTCCTTTGGTTATAGCCGCAGCAACGGCATAAGAGCCCGCTTCTATGCGATCGTTGATAATCTCGTGTGTAACACCGTGCAATTTTTCAACGCCGTGAATTGTCAATGTTGAGGTATTAGCACCTTCAATCTGAGCACCCATTTTGTTTAAGACATTAATTAAATCGGCAATTTCAGGTTCTTTAGCGGCATTTTCGATTACCGTTGTTCCTTCGGCAAGTGCCGCAGCCATCAATATATTGCAAGTTGCGCCTACCGAGGCCGAATGGAATGCCACGTGAGCTCCCTTTAATCTGCCCTCAACATCGGCAATGACATAACCGTTTTTAATTTCAATATGAGCTCCCATTTGTTCAAGTGAACTGAGATGAATATCCATCGGACGAGCTCCGATGGCACACCCGCCCGGTAATGAAAGTTCTACGTGACCGTATTTGGTCAAAAGCGGTCCAAGAACATAGTAAGAAGCCCGCATTTTACGAACATAATCATAAGGTGCAATCAAACTTAACAGCTTGGGTGTATGATAAGTAATAGTTTGCGTTTTATGACCGTTCAGCATTTCCTCACGCGCTTCAATCTTAGTACCTATCTGTAACAACAAATTATTAAGCGATGTAATATCCGAAAGAAAAGGAATATTTTTAATCGTAACAGGTTCATCTGTCAAAAGTGTGGCGCAAATAATCGGCAACACCGTATTTTTGGCTCCGCTTATATAAACTTTACCGAACAATTTGTGTCCGCCGACAATCTTAATTTTATCCATTTTTGAGCTCCTTTTCTTTTTTAATACGTTCAAGTTCTGCCTGTTGTTTTTTACGCTTGGCAATATTTTTTTGCAACGCTTTGGCTTCTTTTTCAAAACGAATTTGCTGTTGCGATTTTTGTGTTGTCATATGCTACTCCCTGCTTGTAATAGAGGTATTATAATTGTATATTATCATTTACGCAACAAAACTAATTGTTTCATAAACAATATATTATGGATAGAGCTTTTCAGTTTATGCATCAAAAAGCAATATTATTCCCATAGTCGGCGCAGATAAATAAACTACATCCCTTAGAGCAGTAGATAAATCAATTTATTATCCTAAGTAATGTTTTTATTATTTTATTAATATTGACTTTTGTTTGATTTTTACCTATTTTCAATGCCGTAAGAACATCAAAAAGAGGTTAAAAATGAAAAAAACAGCACTACTAATTTGTTTTTTGCTTGCAGCTTGCGCCCAAGATCCGTATCACTTAAACGTACGTAATGACTTGGCTGCTGACCATGGCAAAAGTATATATTTCCGCAGCAATATGCGTAGCACGTATGCCATAGAAATCCGCCGTGCTCTGAGCCGTAAATTCGGTGAAATGGGAATAAAAACCGCTACTTCTGCCGAAAATGCCGACTTAATTGCTATTTTTGATATTGAAACTTTCTACAAGCAGGAAAGCCCTTATAAAAATACGTCTTATGCAAACACCAATGAAGATGCCGTGCTGTTCACCGATGACGAAGATGCGCATTCACTCGACTTTTCAGGCAATGCAAACCACACAGTCAGCCACGACCAAACATGTTTTACGATGAATATCGGTCCGAAAGGGACTTCGTATGTTAAATATAACACAATGTTCTGCGCAAATAATATTATGGACGCCGAGCAGATGCTGCCAATGGTTTTGGACGTGTATGACCAGTATGCAACCTATCAGTACGCCGATGTCGGCATTCAGTGTTTTGCCGATGAAAGCGGAAAAAATACCAAATGCCATCCTATGCACGACCGTCAACAGGAATTCATCAATTCTTTGTGGATTGATAAAGACATAAGTGATGAATAAGTAATAAAATAATTTTACCAAACTCTTGCGCTGCGTCGCTTTACACCCCATATATATCACATCTGATATATAAGGAGAAAAGGTATGAGTAAAAAACAAAAATTTAAAACCGAAGTAAGTAAGCTGTTGGATATAGTTATTAACTCGTTGTATTCTGAGAAATATATCTTTTTACGTGAACTGATTTCCAACGCCAGCGATGCTTGTGATAAATTGCGTTATTATGCGCTTATGAATCCGGGAATAGCCAAAGATAACGGTGCATTCAAAATCACCATTACCCCAAATGCCGAAGAAAATACCTTAACGATAAGTGATAACGGTATAGGTATGAACAAAGACGATTTAATCAATCACCTCGGAACTATAGCAAAATCCGGTACCGCCGATTTTGTGCGCAATGCTAAAGATAACGGCTCGGTGGTAGATTTAATCGGTAAATTCGGCGTAGGTTTTTATTCCGCATTTATGGTTGCCGACAAAGTAGAGGTTATAACCAAACGCGCCGGCGAAGAACAGGCCTATAAGTGGATTTCCGATGGTGTTGACGGTTTTGAAATCAGTGATACTGAACGCGATAAATTCGGCACCGACATCAAGTTGTTCTTAAAGGATGACGCCAAAGATTATGTTGATACCATTTATTTACGTCACATTATCCGCACCTATTCCGATCACATCAGTTATCCGATTGTGCTGGATTTAGGCAAAGCCGGAGAAGAAACGGTTAATACCGGTTCGGCATTGTGGACCAAAAATAAAGCAGAAATTACTGACGAACAGTATAATGATTTTTATCATCACATCTCTCGTAATTTTGACACACCGTGGATGCGCTTACACTTCAAAGCGGAGGGTAATATTGAGTACACCGGTTTGCTGTATATTCCGTCAGAAGCCCCCTATGATTTGTTTCAGCCGGACAGATTGCAGAGTTTAAAACTATATGTAAACCGTGTATTTATTTCTGATAAAGTTGAAGATTTGATGCCTTCTTATTTGCGTTTTGTTAAGGGAATTATCGATAGTGCGGATTTGCCACTCAACATTTCTCGTGAGATGTTACAGCAAAATGCCTTAATTGCAAAAATTAAAAACGGCACGGTTTCTCGCATATTAAAAGAGCTGAAAAAGCGCAGTGAAAATTACGATGATTACATGGTATTTTGGAAAAACTTCGGAGTAGCATTTAAGGAAGGTATATATGAAGATGTTGCCAACAGAGTGGAAGTTGCCGAATTGTCGCGTTTTTACTCAACAAATGATAAGGAACGTCTGACTTCTCTTGACGAATATATTTCGCGTGTGATTGAGGGACAGACTACAATTTATTATATTACCGGCGATGATGTTTCTACTTTGCGTAACAATCCGCAGCTCGAAGCTTTTGCGGCTAAAGGTATAGAGGTGTTACTCTTAGTTGACCCGATTGATGAATTTTGGGTACAAACTTTAACCAATTACAAAGGTTATCCGATTAAGCATATTTCACAAGCTGAATTGGACCTTAAAATGGAGCGTGACACTCCGCGTGCTGATGAGGGAAGCCTCAAAAAACTTACTGATTTCATGACCGAGTTATTCAAAAATGAAGTAGGTAAAGTTGAAGTAACGGAAAAACTGACCAAAAGTCCGGTAAGTTTGACGGTTGAAAGCGGACAAATGAGTATTCATCTGGAAAGATTGATGCGTAACCATCAACAGCAAACAGCTTTTGCCAGTACGCGGATTTTGGAGATTAATCCTTACCATCCGCTAATCATCCGCTTAGCCGACAGTATGTTTGAACCAAGTGAAAAAGCGCGTATTGAAGAAGTATGCCGACTTTTGTTGGATCAGGCAAAAATCGCCGAAGGCGAGGCCATCAGCGACAGTTCATTTTTCAGTGAAAAGCTCAGTGAATATATTATGAACGGTTGGAGCAAGGAAGCATAGACTGTTTATTGATAAAGTTAAAACGTTCTCTTTTTTAAGAGAACGTTTTTTGCTGATTTACAAACCTTGAGGCAATTCACATCCAAGTGCAGACAAACATTCTTGCAATACGGATTTATTGGGTTTACCGAAGCAATCGAGACTGCAAAATAAATCTTTGTCATTGTCGGCATGCAGAACGTAGTATACATTTGCACAATCTTTGGCTTCAATGAATGATTTGTTATTGCTGTTGAATATTTGATACACTATCTGCTTTTTTTCAGGAGGAGTCTTAATAAAGTATGTTGTTGAAATATGAGTAGCAACCTTTATATCATTCTTCCATAAAAAACATACCGTTTCGGCAAGCTTTTGATTGTTGTAGACAGCATCAATTTCCTCAGCATCAGGTAATGAAAATGAGCGTTTCTTTGCATTATCAACACCGAAAAATACCGCCGAATCCCCAAAGGCACGGGCAACGAGATATCCATCATACAGTTCACATACGCGCTCATACTTGAGCGAAAAGTATAATCCGTTCAGTTCAACTCCCCACGGCACTATCTGCTTATTCAAAAACGGCATAACCACCATTGTGGTTGTTTGCGGCTTGTGATAAACCAAGCGTAGCGGAGTTAGCATCCAACCGCATCTGCGTAAAGCAAGATACGCTTCATACCCTTTTTTAATTTTCCCAAACTCGTCAGCTTCGATTCCTTGATCAAATAACTGCTCATAAATTTTTGTAAAATGCATAATAATCTTTTTTAAAGTTAATAATAAAATTTATGTGTTGAATATATAGAACAAGGAGCATTTGTCAATAAAAAAATCCGATGAATTTACATCGGATTTTTTTCTAACGTTTGATTATTTGATTGTTATTTATTAGCCAATCCCCAAAGAGTGTTTGCCAGCAACATCAAAATAAACATTAAAACAATGCCGACTACAAAGTTTCCAATAATAGCAACAGTTGAAACAACCGCGTAAACCAATGTATTTATGCGCAAAGTTTGCCCAAATTTGGCATTAAACCAAATAGCCATCAACCAATGCATGACTAGGGTATACAAAAGAACGGCAATCAAACTAATCAGCAAGCAAACAGCGGCATAAAGCGGAAACATGTATTTTTGCGTATTTTTAACAAACAATTCTGCTCCGGCATCAAGAGTTTCTTTATCCAATGTTCCATTCGGAATATCTTTTAATGACTGGATTTCCGTTTTTTTGCCGTTAACTCCGTAGAAAAATTTACGGCTTAAATACAATCCCGGTTCAGATAAACTTGTGGATTCAAATTCATCAACACGCGTATTCAAAACAACGTTGAATTTCATGTTTTCATCGCCGTATGTTTTGCTTATAACCGTATTTTCCGGTGCCACAATTTCTCCGTCTTGCACGGTAATCGGCAGAAAATCAACTACTTCCTGTGTAACAACCGGAGTATATTGCTCAACCAAAGCAATACCGGACTTTGAAACTATTGCCGCGGCAACCAATGAATAAATAAGTAAAACTAAAAAGCCAAGCCATTTGTTACGTAATAAAAAATTTTTCATATTATTATCTCCTGTTAAATTATGTTTTAATAATTAATCCATATTTTACCAACCGTCAAATAAATCCGGTTGTTTATCCTCTCTTTGCGCCAAAATATCAATTGCCTTTTTAACGATAAAATAATTTACCGACTGCTGATATGCAAGAGATACGGCATCAATTTCTTCTACCAACTGCCGCACATAAGCAAACGAGCGGCGCGCATTAAGAACAATATATTCCAGCATTTCCGGCGTGATGATAATCTGTCTGTCATTAAATAATTTTAAGATAAGTGTCTGCATCATCATATCATCCGGCTCCTTTATGGCAACGCTCGGTAGCATTTTAAGCCTTGATTGTAAATCTTTGAGGGCAAAATGCATTCTGCCGGGGGCAATATTAGCCGTCCAAAGCATAGTTCTGTTTGCTTCGTTATTATAGATATTAAACAAATGAAACAATGCCTCATTGTCAATTTTTGCAGTGAGGTTTTCAATTGCCAAGTGTCTGTAACTCATTGACAAACGTTCCACATTTTTCATTTTTATTTGCGCCGCATCAACAATACCGACGCACCCTTTATCAGTTTCAAGCTGACGTACTTTATCAATATATATATGCGCCAAATGTGATTTTCCGCACCCTTCCGGTCCATATATAATAAGTCCATTTGCCGGCCAATTCGGCCATAAATCTATCATCTGAAAAGCTTCACGGTTACAATCTGTTACCATAAAGTCATCACGGCTCATCAAATTCGGCGAGCCGAAGGGAAACGGAAGTTGTTTTAGTTCTTCATCTTCATTTATCATCGCGTTTGGCCAATACTTCCATTACTTTTTTGCTTAAATTGCCTAAACTGTACGGTTTTCCGATAAAGAAAAAGTCTGACGAGGCGGCTAATTCTTTACGGGCTATTTCTTCCGAATAACCTGATGCCAAAATAATCAGTGTTTCCGGGTGCTTTTCCTTCATAATCTTGGCTAAATCGGCACCGCTCATTCCCGGCATCATCATATCAGTAATCATCAAATCAAACTTTTCGCCTTTTTCAATATGTTCCAAAGCATTTTCGGCAGAAATACAATCGACAACATTAAATCCTTTTTGCCGCAAACCGCGTGCTCCTACCATGCGTACCGCTTCTTCATCTTCCACAAAAAGAATATTTATTTCTCCCGGATTGCACAACAACTTGCGCTGGCTGTCAAATGTCGCGATATTCATTCCCAAAATCAGCTTACCATCTTGTCCGCCTACGGCGTTATTGGTCAAAGTAGTCATTGCCGCTTTACCCGATTTATCGCGAATAATTTCTTCACTTGGTTGTTGAATTGCCGTAACACTTTCTTCGTTATTGCTCTCATAGCTCGGCAGATAAATCTCAAATGTAGTGCCTTTTCCGACTTCACTTTGCAGCTTTATAAAACCTTCAGTTTGGCGAACAATATTATAAACCATAGCTAATCCTAAACCGGTTCCCGAATCTATCTGATTACGCTTTGTGGTAAAGAATGGTTCAAAAATACGATTCTGATTTTCCGGCGGAATTCCACAACCGGTATCACTGACGCTGATAACCACAAAATCTCCCGGTTTAATAACATCCGTACCAAAATTATACGGAGTACTTAAATGTTCGGAACGGGTGGAAATAGTCAACGTTCCTTTACCGTTCATAGCATCACGAGCATTTAAAACCAGATTAATCATCACTTGTGAAAATTGAACCGGATCGACACGTATATAGCCTAAATCCGTGCCGTGATTGATTTGGAATGTTGTTCTCTCTCCGGCCATTCTCGACAACAATGAAGATATTTCCATGAATGACTCTGTTACGTCTATCAATTTAGGATTGAGCGGCTGTTTACGTGAAATAGCCAACAACTGCCGCGCCACTCCGGCGGCACGGCTCACGTTATATTTTAGCTGAACCAAATCAGAAAATGACGGATCGCCTACACCGTGACGTTGGATTAACAATTCGCACTGGCATATAACTGCAGTAAGCAGATTATTAAAGTCATGAGCCACACCTCCGGCCAGTTGACCGAATGCCTGCATTTTTTGTGCTTGCACCACTTGCAATTGCAGGTCTCGTTTTTGCGTAATATCTTCCATATACACAATCATACCGATAATTTCTCCGGTCAAAGAAGAATAGTTAGCTTTCATCGGGCAAATATGTACCAAAACATTTTTCTCGTTTTTCAGTGTAGCTTCAAAATGATATTCTTGCTCATTGTTACGACTGTACTCATCTTGCGCCTCTTTGATTTTGTTCTTGGCCTCGTCACTGAAATATGTATTAAGTTTACGGCGCATTATTTCTTCTGCCGATAGGGCAAATATATCGAGAGCGTAACGATTTGTCTCGGTTATTTGCAAATGTTTATCGGCAAAAATAATTCCTATCGGCGCGGTATCAAACAACCATTCAAATTTATCGCTGATTATATTCAAACGACCTTTCAAATCGCCTTCGTTTGGTATGTCCCAAATCACAACCCCTCGAGTTTTCAATTCATTATTTTCGCGCACATTACATTGTTTTACAAATGCTGAAACATTACCTTTGGCAGTTTTGAACTGAATATAATTATTATAAAAGCCCGTAGCATCGTGCAATAGCTCCGGCTTATGTGCCACAAAGTCATCAACAGTTTTGCCGAAAGCAGCATTTTTATCGGTGTTCCACCATTGAGCTAAAGAATTGTTGATGTATTCGATTTTTCCATTGCTGTCACAGGTATAAAGTCCGACCGGTAAAAAATCCAAAAAATTATGTAACGACGACATTTCACCGGCAAAAACCTGCTCCATGTTTTTATAGGCTGTAATATTTTCGACTGTCCACAAAATATAACTTTCCTTGCGGATTTGTTTCAAAGAATATTCACCCTCAAAAATATCTGTCTTGTCCAAATATATCGGCTTTACGCTGACCTGCAACCATTCTTGCGCCACAAAAACACTGTTTTGGCTCGGATTGATGGATAATTTTACCGTTGCCTCCTGCAATTTTCCCACCGCTGCCGTTAATTTTTGCAAATCGAGTTTATTTGCTGCCGAATCTATGATATTTTTGCCTAAAAATTCCAGTACTGACGCATCCTTAAAATATTCGCGTGCCAATTTGTTGGCAATAATTGCCTCACCTTTGGCATTATCAACACGAAAATACTTGTTTTTATCGTTTAGGATTTCGGCAGCCATTGCCCCAAAACCGATTGCGTGCTCACTAACTTTCAAAATGCGGATTGTTGCCAATATGCAAAGGACGTTCCACGCCGCAACGCAAATGAGAATATAGAAAGCATACTGCGGATAGAGAAAAAAAGCAAACAAGCTCAAAGACATAAACATAATTGCATAGGCAAGAAAAACAAGGTTTCTTTCCAGTTGACGGTCGGGACGGCGATTGTTTATATCCTTGAGCATAATTTTATTTCCACCGCATATTAGGTCAGAACATCTGCTTTTGCTTTGCCTGTGCGTTCGGTAATTTCAGCGATTTGTCGTGAAGCATCGGCAAGCGGTTCCAAAAATTGCTGCATATTTTTATCGAAATCTCTTTTTTCAAAACGTTCCAGATAAACGCGCAGAGTTGCCCCGTTAGTACCTGTTCCGGAGAGGCGGTAAACAATGCGAGAATTATCGGTAAAGTAAACCATTAAGCCGTTTTTGGTTGAGCTTCCGTCAACCGGATCATTGTAGATAAACGGGTATGCTTCTTTGACGGTAAACTCTCCAAAAGTTTTACCGGCAAGACTTGGCAACTTTGCCTCCAAATCATCCATCAACTTATTGGCTACCGTAACATCAATTCCGTCATAGTCATTACGCATATAGTAACTACGACCGTATTTTGCCCAATGCTCACGCGTAATCTGTTCCACCGACTTTCCGGTTGCAGCAATAATGTTGAGCCAGAACAACACCGCCCAAATACCGTCTTTTTCACGGATATGACTTGAACCTGTGCCAAAACTTTCTTCTCCACAGAAGGTAATACGGTTGCTATCCATCAGGTTGCAAAAATACTTCCAACCCGTAGGAACTTCGTAATAGCCAATGTTCAGAGCTTTTGCCACGCGACCGACTGCAGTCGACGTTGCCGCCGATTTTGCCACACCGTAAATACCGTTTTTATAAGCAGGAATCAGTTTATAATTATCGGTCAAAATAGCCAAACTGTCGCTCGGTGTTACAAAAAACTTTTTACCCAAAATCATATTGCGGTCACCGTCTCCGTCATTGGCAGCCCCCATATCAGGTGCATTGTCACTATACATAATATCAACAAGTTTCTTGGCATAAATCAAATTCGGATCAGGATGCAACCCGCCAAAATCTTCCATTGGTACGGCATTTAATACCGAACCCTTCGGTGCGCCCAATACGTCCTCAAAAATTTTCAAAGCATACGGTCCGGTAACGGCATTGAAAGCGTCGAAAACAAAACGAAAACCGCCGGCAAAAAGTTTACGAATAGCATCAAAATCAAATATTTTTTCCATCATTTCCACATAAGGCGTCAGATAGTCAATCACTTCAATTTCCATATCGCCCAATTTTTGTGTACCGATTTTACTCAAATCGACATCGGCAACATCTAATATCTTATATTCTTTAATTTTCTTACTGTTTTCATAAATCTTGTCACTGATGGAAGTCGGGCACTGGCCGCCGCTGGCGACGGCATATTTAATACCGAAATCGCCGTTTTTACCTCCCGGATTATGTGATGCTGTCAGCACGAATCCGCCATCGGCTTTATTATCAAGCAATACACGAGATGAAGTAGGTGTTGAAATAAGTCCGTTCTGTCCGACAATCAGCTTTTTCATTCCGTTGGCGGCGGCCATTTTCATAATTTTTTGAATGGCTATTTTATTATAATAGCGTCCGTCACCGCCTAAAATAAAAGTTTGTCCTTTAACACCGCCGATAGTATCAAAAATACTTTGTACAAAGTTTTCCACATAATTAGGCTGTTCAACAATTTTAGATTTTTTACGTAATCCTGCCGTGCCCATTTTTTGGTCATCATAAGGTGTTGTCTGAACAATTTTCAACATATTAAAATCCTTTCATATAGTTAATAATTCTTATAGATATATATGTAGCATTAAAAAGATTAAAAGGTAAAGTTTTTTTATGCATCTGGACACATATATTTTTACAAAGGCGAAGTTTCAAAAAAATCTGTTGATTTCGGCGTACAAAAAAACTATATTTACCGTAGTGTTAAAAATATTGTGATAAAGGAATATAAAATGAACGAGTGGAATTCAAAATCTGTTGAAGTTTTGCATCGGCCGAGTGTCGAAGTTGTTGACGAAGGCTTGCGCAGCTATATGATTAAAGTATTTAACTATATGAGCGGCAGTTTGCTTTTAGCCGGATTGGTAGCATATTTATTTGCCAACACAAGTTTGCTCGGTTTGCTGTATAACATTAACTATCAAACTCAAAGCGTTTCCATTTCTCTCTTCGGTTGGATTGTAATGTTAGCACCGTTGGCAATGATATTTGCCTTTCACTATGTATTGGCACGTAAAAGCATTGCGGCAGTACAGGCTGTGTTTTGGCTATTCTCAGCATTAGAGGGAGCATCGCTTACTTATATATTCCTGCTTTACAGCGGTACTAGCATTATGCGAGTGTTTTTGATTACGGCAATAACATTCAGCGGCATGGCACTTTTAGGCTATACCACCAAAAAAGATTTGAGCAAAATCCGCAGCTATTTGTATATGGCTCTCATTGGTCTGATTGTCGCGATGATTGTTAATATATTTATGAAAAGTACCGGTTTTGATTATGTTATTTCAATTATCGGTGTTCTGTTATTTACCGGTCTGACGGCAGCAGATATTCAAAATATCAAAATGGCTTATTATCGCAGTGATGATGAAGACACATC
>CADBMG010000064.1 GCA_902795745.1 uncultured Pseudomonadota bacterium | reverse complement strand
TTTTGCCGGATTAATGTTAAAAAATGTGTCATTATGCATAAAATAGTATGTAACGTCGTTTATTTTTCCCATATAGACATCAACTGTAAATTTGCGTAACTTATTCAATTTTCCCAGGAAGCCCACTTGGAATGATTTTACTTTTTTTACCCTGATATCACGTCCTTCGGAGCCGATATAATAACCGTTTTTCAGCTCAGCTTTTTTCTTACCGGTATTACCCAAATACATAGGACAAACTATACTTATTTTATGATTATCGTTTGCAAAAATATGATTAAAATTCTCCGGTAATTCCGATGCAACCATTCCTAGACCACCACACTTCATGAATGTAGCAGTTTCGGCAGTTATCATCCAAGCGTTTATTTGTTTTATTTGAGGCCAATTCTCATTTAAACATTGTTTTTTTGCCATATTTTGCATTTGATTAAGAATTGAGTTTTGTGGAATACCATAGGCAACAGAAAACTTGCGTTTATTGAAATTAAGCGGCAAAAAATTAAAGATTTTTTCTCTGTAATATTTGATATTACCTGTCATATAACATACTTTCATGCAAAATTATTTCATCTGTAAAGACGGAATTATTATAATGCCAATATTTTTTATCTTCAACAAAAAACGACATAGTTTTACTTTTAAAAGTTATATATCTTGACTTAGTAAAAAATTATCACTAAGTTCTATTATATATAAAAAAGGGCAAACGTTTTTTAAAGAGGATGAAATGACTAAAAATAAAAAGAAGAATGCTCAGATTAATGAAACAGATAATGAAATTATACAAAATGAAGTTGCAGAACAAAGTGTTGATAGCAGCGAGAATGCTGATGTATCTGAGCACAATGAATTGGAAATCCTAAAAGCTGAATATGATAAATTAAAAGATTCATTTTTACGAACATATGCCGAATCTGAAAATATTAAACGTCGTTGTCAGCAGGAAATTGAGAAGAATTCCAAATATGCTATTTCATCTTTCGCTAAAGAATTACTTTCTGTTGCTGATAATTTGCAACGAGCTTTGAGTGCAGTTGATGAACAGACTCGTGCAAACTGCGGAGCTTTTATTCAAGGTGTAGAAATGACGCAGAAGGAGCTCTTTCACGTTTTTGAAAAGTTTGGCATTAAAAAGGTTGATAGTATGGGAAAGGTTTTTGACCCTAATTTGGAACGCGTTGTTCAAGAAGTAGAAGATTCTCAAAAACCAGCTGGTACCGTTATTGCTGAGTTACAATCAGCGTATACAATTAACGACCGCATTTTGCGTGAAGCTATGGTTATTGTTACCAAAGGCGGAAAATAGTCTTAATGAACATATTTTTGCATTATGTGACGTAAATTGCCATGTTTTACTTCATCACGAGGAGTAAAATCAAAGTAAAAGGTGTTAATGTTCCGATTAAATCTTTCTTTTGTATACATACGCTTTTGCACATCAAGTTTGTGTTTGAGCGAGCTCTTGTATTTATGGTTATAGCCTATACGATTAGCACTCATGTAGGTTGTATCTACAAAAAAGCGTCGTCCGTTTAATGTTACGCGATTCCACGCATGACCGGTAACAGGCATTTCGTGACGACTATAATTTTTTTTTAGACCTTTGGCATTTTCCAAAACATATCCGGTAACTACTTCAACACTTTTAACGTTGGCTATATCTGCCATTTGAGCAAAAAGCAGAGCAAAATCAGAGCAAATTCCGGCTTTTGCTTTTAAAATATCGTATTTAAAATTCATTTCTTTTTTATTTGCTTTGCCATTATCGAATTTGTAACTGTCATAAGCAATATGAGAAGCAATCCAGTAAGCAATAACACGCAATTTGTCATAATCATTTGAAAATGGTTTAATGAGATATTGTGTCAGCTGATATTTATTGATGCTTATCCTGTCTGGTGCTTTAAATGCACGTTGTTCAATCAACCTGTCTGGTGCTATAGGTCCAGAAATTTGCCGATTAATTTCATACGCTAAAACAGGTAACGAAAATGCTCGAAATATCACCACTGACAGAAACATAATAAGCCAGCGTTTCATCAATTATCTCCGGAACCGGATATAATAGGTTGTTTCATCAGGTTAGGTTTTTGAGCAGCCACCACATAACCATATACAGGACGTTCCGCTTCGTTACGCAGAATGTGTCGTTCCATAGAAATTAATCGTAAACCTGAACTTTTAAGGGCACGTTCAATGTATGAAGGAGAATGAACGAATCTACCACTTGGAGTTAGGAAAAAATCATCTTTGTTAAATATGTTTTCCGAGAAAGTAAAAACGAATAATCCATCAGGAGTTAAATTACGAGAAACTCGGACAAATGCTTTGGTTAAATCGCCAAAATAAGTCCAAACATCTGCAGCAACCATAACATTAAAAAAGTAAGATGTATTTTCTAAATAATGACAAATATCATCGCATATGAGTTGGGCATAGATTTTTTTCTTCTTCGCTTCTTCAATCATTTTTTCAGAAAGATCAATACCGATTAGCCCTTTAAATGTGGCAAATTTCTTAATTTTCACACCACACAATCCAGTTCCGCAACCCAAATCAGCAATATGATATTTGTTAAACAGCGAAGTTTTTAAATGTCGGTTAAGAGTTTCGGCTATCAAATTAGGAGCCTGATAATCTAAGTCTGCCAGAGTCTGGTCAAAATCTTTGGCAAAGGAGTTGAAAGTTGCTTTAATAAAAGTGGCATCAGAGTTTTGCAATTCCGTACCATTCAGAATAGCCATTGCCATATGCTGCACAATTTTATCATCAGGAAAGAATTTATGCCACTTGGTGGCGAATTTTTGTGCTAATTCTGGGCTTTTTTCGGAATAGCACTCGTACAACAAATACCCAAAATTAAGTTGAATAGCGGCAGGATGTGACGAAGAATTTTTGACATATCTCCATGCAAATAATAAACAATTTTCCCAGTCATTTAGTGAACGATAGGCATCACTTAATGCATTCAATATTTCCGCACGAGTTTTATCTTGTTCATACGCTCTTAAATACATGACTATTGCTTTTTCAGCCTTATTCATAGCACTCAAAGCATTACCAGCCAACATGTGAGCTGCAATACTTGAGGGGTGTTTTTTTAATGATTTTTTTGCAAATTCCAGCGCCAAGACGTATTTACCCATACAATAGTATGTATTGGCGAGATTAATCATGGCAATGTAGCTATTGTTGTTATAGTCATACATTTTTTTATAATAGAACAATGCGGTTTCGTAATCGGCATTGCAAAAACCGACATTGGCTAAATTCTGCCATGCGGAAATGTTATTAGCATTTACACTCAATACTTTTTTGGCATAATTAGCACATTGGCGAAAATCTTTCAATTCATAAAAAATCGTTGATAAATTGAGTAGTCCTGGCTCAGAATCCTTATTTAATTTAAGTGTTTCCGTATAATATTCTATGGCTTTATCCTTATCGCCCATTCCGTCATAACAATTACCGCAGGCAATTAAATATTTTTCGTTTTTAGGGTTTCCCTGTGAAAGCAACTGATAGAGTTCCAGTGCTTTTTCATACTCTTTCTCGCCAAATAAAATAGCTGCCTGATGCTCTAAATTTTCCACATTACCCTCTATATTTATCAAACTCGAAATAGTGTATCACATATTTTTATAAAATAAAAGAGTTTTTATTCTGTGAAATAATGTATTTTGTATAGCATGATTAAAGATTATTAAATTATGAAACATAGAAACCCTCAAACGTCAATCAACGAATTTTCAAAGTGAAATTAAATCTACGTCCTCAAATAGTTGCTTGTTTTTTTATTGAAAACGCAATTATTATTAATTATTACAATAAGCTATTGGGCGGATTATTGAAAGATAATACCGCCGAGCGATTGGAATAATGATTTATAGAAAAAATTGCAAATAGCTATTTATTCTTGTTTGCATAGTGCAGATTCTCTGTGATAATTTTCCGGCGAATCGAGGACTTTTTGCCGTCGTTCCGATTTTTTGCGGTAACCTTCAATAGTTGCCTTAATTGCCTGATTATATTCTTTCATCATTATTTGAGTTATATTTGCACCGATATTTTCATATTCTTGATGACTTAGCAGTTTGGGGCCGCGACTAGTCACAACAGTTGATATTTTTTCTTTCAAATCTTTTGCCCACTCTTGTAAATTGCGATGTTCTATGCTTAAATGCGCCTGTTCATGACGCATTACCAAACGATAGCGACAAGTATTGGGATTCAATGTATTCAAAATATATATCGTCGGTTTATCATAGTATAAGCGTATAGTTACCTCTGTTGGAACAACGCACACGCTACTTTGTTCTATAGATTGTGCCAATGTCTTTATCTGAATGGAACTTTTAAGTGTGGTAGAGGTTAAGCCTGCAACATGGAAATCTTTTGTTTTAAGCTCGTTTTCCAACAGACCTGCTTTTTTTGATAAGTCAGCTATTTCACTTTGGCCTTTAGAATGATCAATATTTAGGTTGCCATACATATATTCCACTGTGATTTGCGGCGGGTTTTCATTCATCCTATTACGACACTCTTGCAACAAGTATCTATACGATGCCGCATTTGAATTATGAGCAATCAATATTCCAAAAATCAGTGAAAATAATCCATATTTCATTTATTTTATATCCAATAAACTGTGGGCATAATTCTTTGCCTTAAAGATATCTAAATCATCAATCTTTTCACCTACGCCGATGTAATAAATCGGTAACTTTTGTTCTTGGGCAATTGCCACCAATACACCGCCTTTAGCTGAACCGTCGAGTTTGGTTACAACCAAGCCGTCAACGCCGATTATTTGCCGAAATGTTTCTACTTGTGATAAAGCATTTTGTCCGGTGGTGGCATCCAGTGTTAACAAAACTTTATGTGGTGCTTCCGGTATAATTTTTTGTATTACCTTTACAATTTTTTTCAGCTCATCCATCAATCCGTTTTTATTTTGTAATCTTCCTGCCGTGTCAACAAAAACAACATCATCTCCGGATTTCATGGCCACATTCAATCCATCGTAGCACAATCCGGCACTGTCGCAACCGTTTGCACCACTATATATTCTGATATTGCAACGTTCTGCCCAAATTTTCAACTGTTCTACGGCAGCGGCGCGGAATGTATCAGCAGCAATTAGAGAAACTTGTTTTCCCTCAGCTGTTAATTTAGCGGACAACTTGCCAATGGTTGTAGTTTTACCTGCGCCATTAACTCCTACCATTAATACAACAAAAGGTTTCTTAGTACTTTGAAAAATCAAAGGTTGTTCGCATGGTTGTAAAATTTCAGCTATATGTTTTGCTAACAGCTCTCTGATTTGTTCATCTGTGATGTCTTTATCCATTTTTTGCGCGGCAAATTGTTCAATAATTTTGGTTGTTGTTTGTACTCCAAAATCGGCAGAGAGTAAAAGATCTTCTAATTCTTGCAAAGCCATGTTGTCGAGCTTTTTTTTGGTAAATATTTCCTCTATACCCGAGCTTATTTTGTTCGATGATTTTTTTAATCCAAATCCCAGTTTTTGCAAAAATGACATTTTTTATTCCTCGCTTAATTCTCTTAAAATTGCGGCACGGCGTCGACGCTCTTCCATTGGCAATTGTGGCCAATTTGCTGCCGGTGTACCGCTTCTTTCCGAATATGGAAAAACATGCAGTCTATTTAACCCTGCCTCTGTTACCAAACGGCAGGTATTTTCAAATGCTCCGACTGTTTCAGTTGGAAATCCGCAGATAAAATCTGCCCCGAAGCGCATATTGGGTCTGATTTGTCTGATTTTCCGGCATAATTCAATAACCTTTTCTCGATTGTGACGGCGTCCCATTTTCTTCAAAACTTCATTATCTCCAGACTGAATAGAAAAATGGAGATAATTTTCAATATTGTTGTATTTACTCAGCAAATTAATGAAAGAATCATCCAGAGCCGCCGGATCAAGAGAACCAAAATTTAGCTTTGGTAATTGAGGAATTTGTTCTAAAATGTGAGCAATCAAATTAGTAAACGACGGCTTATATGAACATATATCGACACCGGTAAGGCAAATATCTGCAAAACCTACATTCAACAATTCGCGAATTTGCTTTATAATCAACTCTTCCGGTACGCAACGATTGTGTCCTCGGGCATACGGAATAATGCAATAGGTGCAACGGTGATCACATCCTTGCTGGATTTGTACAAAAGCCTTTTGTTTACCTTCAAATCCTGTGATGATATAATCACAACAACCATCATCGGTAAAAATATCACTTACTTTCTTTTTTGTACCATTTAAATCAGCAGCATATTTTTCAATTTCCTTTTTTTCAGCATTACCTAAAACCAAAGTAACCTCTGGCATTTTCGCAAGTTTTGTTGCACTAATTTGTGCCGAACATCCGGTAACGATAATATCAGAGGTTGGATTTTCACGCTTTAATTTTCTGATAGTTTGACGGCATTGACGTTCTGCTTCTCCGGTAACAGCACAAGTGTTTACAACAATCAAGTTGTCGTAATTTTTAAGTTTTTCATTCATAACTTCGGCTTCAAAGGCATTAATCCTACAACCGAATGTAACAATTTTTGCCATATTTTACTCCATCTGTGCGCCAATATATGAGAAAAATGCTGATATTGCAACAGCTTTTTGTATTTGGGCGCAAAAACTACGTAAATAGTTTTTCTGCACCATTGTAAATGTGATGTTAATAAAAAAAGAAATTATATTTTGTTTAACTAAAAATATTTTATACTTAGATTGTGTAGTATAATAATACAGGGAGAACGAAATGACAACATTGGCAACTTCAGTTTTAGGAATAGATTTCGAAAATCCTTTTATTCTGTCATCGGCACCTCCGACAGCCAAAATAGAAAGTATAGATAAAGCATTTACGCTCGGTTGGGGTGGCGCTGTTTTAAAAACCATTACGCCTGATAATTTAGAGATGATTGAGGCTTCTCAGCGTTATGCATCGTGGAAAATAGGTAATAAAGTATGCGGATTTGAAAATATTGAATTGTTAAGCCATTTAACTATTAATCAATGGCTTGAAGGCATTAAATATTTGAAGCGTAAACATCCAAACAAAGTGCAAATAGCCAGTATTATGGCTCCGGTAGTCAAAGAAGAGTGGCAAAGTCTTATTAAAACATTTAACAATTCTGAAGTAGATGCCTTTGAGCTTAATTTTTCGTGTCCGCACGGAATGCCGGAAAAGGGTATTGGTATGGCTATCGGTACAAATCCGGAAATATCTTCAATGATAACAAAATGGGTTATGGAAGTGGCTAAAAAGCCGGTGTTTGTTAAACTTTCTCCAAATGTTACAAATATTGCGGAAATTGTTAAAGCAGTTGAGGCTGCCGGCGCAAATGGCTTTGCTGCAATTAATACCGTGCAGTCATTGATGGGGATTGATTTAGATACTTTTGAACCGAAACCAAACGTTAACGGTAAATCAACATTCGGCGGATATTCCGGTATTTCCGTCAAACCAATAGGATTGCGTTGTGTGGCGCAAATCAGACAAAACAGCAATTTGCCTATTTTAGGTATGGGTGGTATATCTAATTGGCAAGATGCTGCAGAATATATGTGTGTGGGGGCCGATGTAGTGCAGGTGTGTACTGAGGTTATGGTTAATGGTTATGCCGTTATCGAGGCAATGAAACAAGGATTGTTAAGCTATCTGCAAAGTAAGGGATTTAATAGTCCGGCAAATTTAAAAAATAAAGCAATTGCCAAGCTTTCATCCCATGAGAAATTAAATAAGAAAATGCAGGTCTATCCGCATATTAATGATGAATTATGTGTAAAATGTGGAAAATGCGTAACTATATGTGATGAATCTGAGCATAGTGCATTATCTTTGGTAGATGGACACATTGAGGTAAATCACGATTCGTGTGTCGGTTGTTCGCTTTGTTCACATATTTGTCCTAAGTCAGCAATTAAAATGAAATAGTACTACTGTAAGAAACTATTAATAGCTTGATATAAGTCATTTTGATTTTTCTTATTACTAAAATTGTGATCGCTTGACTTTATTGTTACGGTCTTGGCGGTCATAATTTTTTTTGATAATTGTTGAACATCATTTGGGTTAATAACAATATCATTTTCTGCCGCAATCAATAATGTTTGTGCTTCAATGTTTTTGACAAGAGTATAAGCATCATAGTCATTGCAGCTAATCACAACATAATAGGGAATAATTGCAGTTTTATGATTTTGTTCATCGGTATATTTATATACGCCATTTTGTTTCCAATGTCGGCAAAAATCGGTCATATTTTCCATACACGATTTTTCCCATAATCTACCACTGATTAGCGGTGTTATTGGCAACAGCAAATTAACTTGTTTAGGGTATTTATAGGCAAACTCAATAACTGATGCTCCTCCGAGCGAGTGTCCGGATACAGCAAACGGTTCACTGTAAAATGCCTGTGTTTTTGCCCAATTTGCCACAGTTTCCATGTCTTCAACAAAAGTGGATAAACGTACTTTTTCAACCTCATTGTTACCTTTGCCTAAGGAATATCGAGCATCAAACGTAATGACCACATAATCGTTGTTCAAAAATGCTTTTTTAGCACTTTGTACAGCCGCGTGATGTATATTAGAGGCTAATCCGTGCTCAATAATGGCTAATTTATGGTGCTTTGCATTTTTTAAGCCATCGACTTCGACATATATATTTTCACCTTGTATATTTTTTACCCAAAGTGTTTGTGTTTGCCCAAAATCGACACATGCTGCAATAAAAAATGAAAAAACAATTGTATATAATTTTTTTACCATTATTTATCTAAAACAATCCCTATTTTTAAAATGTTATTCCCATTTTTGTATGAATACGTCATCGTATCAGAATATCTTTTCGCCAAAAAGATGCCTAGTCCTCCTACATTCCGATCTTTAATATCGGAAGAAATATCCGGATTTTCATTTTTCAACGGATTATATTTTTTTCCACTATCAATGAATTTTATGTAATACATATTTTTGATCTGCTCGATACAAATGTTAACTTTACCATCTTTATTGTCATAGGCATAAAGTGCAATGTTAGAAAACATCTCTTCTGCAGCCATAACCATATTAAAAATAGCTGTTTCCGACGCATTATGCTTTATCATATCCGCTTTCAGCTTGTTGAGTACATACTCCAATTTGGTTATATCGGCTTTTACTGTAAATGATTTCGTACGGTTACCTAAAAAGACGAAATCGAGCATTGTTATATCATCAGACTGAGACGCGTTTTTGCTGAATTTTCGCACGTCCTTAAAAACAATATTTATATTATCTTGCGGATTATCCTTGGCTTTTCTCATTACATTAAGTAGACGATCTTCTCCGTAAAATTTCGATTTAACATTTTTTGCTTCGGTTATACCGTCTGTGTATAAAAATAGATGATCCCCCGAACTTAATTGCATTTTTTCTTCAACAAATTTTGCATCGGCATTAATCCCTAAGACAATATTCCTATGCGGTTTTAAGAAATTGTATCCTTTACTATTCCCTCTCAAAGGAGGATTATGACCGGCATTAATATATTTTGTCATACCATTTGAAAGATTAATCACAGCCATAAAAGCCGTAACAAACATACAGGTATTGTTGCCTTCGCAGAGTTGTTCATTTACATGATTAAAAACAAAATCCAAACTTTTTTTACTGCGACTTATATTTTTAATCAGGGTTAGAGCTTTCATCATATATAGAGCCGCGGGAATACCTTTTCCTGAAACATCGGCCACTACAATAGCAAATTTGTTTTTATCAATGAAGAAAAAGTCGTAAAAATCTCCACCTACTTCTTGTGCTGGTGCCATCAAAGTAGCAATTTTAAATGATTTGTTTTCAGGATATTTCGTGGAAAGAGCAGATTTTTGAATCTGCTTAGCAATATCAAGTTCACTTTGGCGTTTTTGGGTTTCAGATGCTAGATTTCTCTCTTTGTTGATATAGTCTAAGAGATTGGTTCGCATTGATGAAAGAGCCCCCGCTAACAATCCGATTTCTGATGATGTTGGCAACCTCTGGAATAGCGGTTTGAAATTTCCATGACCATATTGATCGGAAATGGCACTTAATTCACTTAATTGCTTAGTTGAGTGGTGGCAAATCAAATTAATGATAAATGTAAGTAAAAAGAGACATCCTAATAAGGCAAATGCGATAATGAATTGAAATTTTTTCAGAGGTTTCAAAAACTCATGTTGTCCGTAAACCAGTAGAAAACTCCATCCTATATGCGAAATAGGAGCATAAAAGAAAACAGCTGTGTCGTTAAATACAGGAGAATCCGGAATACTTATTTGTCCGCCGCGTCCTTTAGCTAAATCGTTTCCGATAGCTTTTAATTGCGGCAAATTGAGTTGTTCCGCTAGTTCAAAAATAGTCAATTTCAATGCAACATCAGGATCCGGATATGTAACGTACAATCCTGTTCTTGTCAGTAAAATCAATTTACCGGTTTCATAAAATGAAAAGTCTGTAATACGATTTTG
>CADBMG010000063.1 GCA_902795745.1 uncultured Pseudomonadota bacterium | reverse complement strand
TATTTGAATTTGAGCACGGAAAAGGATAATCGTCACATTGATTTTGTGTTTTGGGGTGAAACAGCATCGCCTTTTGATTTGACGCGTGATGAATATCACCGTTTGAAACTGCGTCCGGCAGTACCGAGACATGGTTATTTAATCAGCGGAGTTTTACGGAGGGAGATAACAACAGACGGTTATTTGCCGTTTAATTCTCTAGTGGTTATCAATCGTAAAGGACAGGTTCTTAATTTATATGACAAGCATCATTTGGTGCCGTTCGGGGAATATATTCCGCTCAGAGAATATATGCCGCAATGGGTGCATCCGCTGACGAATACAGTGGCAGAATTCGGACGAGGAAAGCAATTTAAGACGATTACGCTTGACGGCTATCCGGAGTTTGCCCCGCTTATTTGTTATGAGGTTATATTTTCGGATGATGTAGTGCGTAAATATGATAAACCTAAATGGGCGGTAGTGCTTACCAATGACGGTTGGTATGGTGTGAGCGCCGGTCCGTATCAGCATCTGGTTGCGGCGCAAATGCGTGCGGTAGAAGAAGGCATGACGGTAGTTCGTAGTGCAAACAGCGGAATCAGTGCCGTAATTACACCATATGGTGAAGTGCCGGTAAAAATAGGTTTGGGTGTACGCGGTTTTAAGGATGCGGCAGTTAATCTGGATTTAGCTCATAGAACGTTGTTTGGCGAATATGGTAATGCAATTCCGTTGGCAATGGCCGGATGTATGATTGCATTTGCATGGATGATTAATAGGGTTATTCGTTGGCGCAGACGGCGTTTTTTTAAACAGAAAAAGAGAACCGTCTGACCGTTGAACATTAATATTCATCTGAACCGCTTATGTTAAAGTGGGTGCCATGTAACCGGACCACGATCCGGACAGAGACAGCTCCCTAATGTGTGATGTTGGCTCGAGAGATATGCGGTTCCAACGCATCAGACAGTCCTCTTTATATGTATACATCATATTATATTTTATAATTGTTGGCAAGAAAATTTTTTTAGCTCTCTAGGCCATTATTAAGCTAGCAAGTGAATACTGCTTTTTAGCTAAAAGTTTTAAAACCAAACGATAACGAAATCGGAATAGCGACTCTTCAACTTCTCCGCTTTGTATTTTTTGCAGAACTGTTTTTACATACTCATCAATTTTGCCTTTGTTCATTTTTTTACGTAAAGGCTGTGAGATGTATTCTTTGAACAGAAAATGGTTGGCATAATATTGCAGGAGCTGTTTTTGTACCTTGGAATTGTGTGTATAGACATTAATATTTTTGTGAATTATTCTATACATTTCATCGGTAATTTTTAATCTGTTGAGATGATATTTTTCCGCACCGGTTGTATGTAATTTAGATGCAGGATTTTGCAAGTAATACAGTAAGGTAATATTGGCAAATGCCATAGTTTTTGCCAGAGCCATAGTTTCAAAAGAAAATAAATCATCTTCTCCGGGTTGTACGTTTTTAAATGTTACTTTTTTAGCTAATTCCGATTTGTAAATCTTGTCCCATACCAGAACAGTTTTGGGCAGTTTTTTATCTAAGAATAGTTCAAGCGGATTATTTTTGACGCTAAAAGAGGGACATTTATTGTAAAATGAATATGAGATAGTGTCATTCGGAAAAAGGCGTTTATATTTAAATTGGCAAATATCAGCTTTAGTTTTTTCAATTAATTTGAATGCATATTCCATGGCTTGAGGATGCAAGGTATCATCATTATCAAGAAACATTATATATTTGCCGGAAGCATTTTTAATACCATAGTTTCTGGTAGGGGAAACTCCTTGATTTTGTTGGTTAAAAACGATAAATCTGTTGTCAGATTCGGCAAATTTTCGAAGAATATCAAGTGAATTATCGGAACTGCCGTCGTTAATACACAAAACTTCAAAATCTGCAAACGTTTGATTTTTAACGCTGTTTAAGGTATTTTGTAAATATTTCTCTGCGTTATGAACGGGAATGATGAGGCTTATTATAGGTGTAGTCATTATTTTTTACGTTCAGTTATAGTGGTTAGTTCATTGTCTCTAATATGGATTCAGCCATCATTTCCAATTCGGTAATTTGGGTTTCGGTTAAAGCCGATTTCAGAGAGATATGCGGTTCAATAAAGGTACAATTTTTCAATTTTGCGATTTCTTCGCGCATTTGTTTACCTGCAACAGCTGCCCAAGTGCCGTTATCAATAGTGGCAATACAGCGATTTTGTAAATTGTGTGTGATTAAATCACGTAACAAGTTGTCCATATTGACGAAGATGCCGCCGTTGTATGTTGCCGCGGCAAAAACTAAGGTGTTTACGCGGAATGCTTCGGCGATGATATATGACGGATGAGTAACAGATACGTCATATAATTTAATATTTTTAATTCCCTTTTGGGCTAATTTTGCAGCTAAGATTTCTGCGGCATTTTGGGTGTTTCCGTATATAGAGCCATAAACGATAACTATCCCTTTTTCTTCGGCGGTATATGTTGACCATTTTTGATATTTATCAATAAACCAAGCAAGGTTTTCACGCCACACAAATCCATGCAACGGGCAAATGCGGGCAATATTTAAGGTCGACGCTTTCTTTAAAAGGGTTTGGACTTGCGGACCATATTTACCGACAATGTTGGTATAGTAACGACGAGCTTCGTCCAAATAATCGCGTTCAAAATCAACCTCATCGGCAAAAATATTGCCATTTAATGCTCCGAAAGTGCCGAAAGCATCGGCTGAGAATAAAGTTTTATCGGTTTCATCATATGTGACCATCACTTCCGGCCAATGAACCATCGGAGCCATTATAAAACGCAGGGTGTGGCGTCCGATACATAGGGTGTCGTTTTCTTTGACCAGCAAATATTGCTCATCAGGTAAATTTAAGGCAAAAAATTGTCTGAGCATTTTTTGGGTTTGAGCGTTGCAAACAATTTTTGCTGTCGGATAAAGGCGCAATAAATCAGCAATTTCGGCACAGTGGTCCGGTTCCATGTGGTTAACTATGACATAATCCAGCGGTTTACCATTAAGGGCAAACTGTAAATTAGCAAAAAATTGGTGATGCAGAGCGGAATCAACTGTATCAAGTAGAACATTTTTTTCGTCACATAGCAGATAAGAATTATAGGAAATGCCATGTGGAATTGGATAAACATTTTCAAACAATGCTAAGCGACGATCGCTGCCGCCAATCCATGTTAAATCTGCGGTAATTTTTTGAGTATTATGCATTTTTTTCTCCCTTTTTTTATATATAATCGGCGGTGTTTTCGACGTCAAGCGTAAAATACAATTATCAGTGCTAAATAGTTTTTTATAATAAATTGTTGCCAATTTTAAGGAAATCATATATATAATAAGGCAATTTGCGGAGAAAAAAATGGCAGAAAGTAAGTATATTGAAATTAAAGGTGCGCGACAACATAACTTAAAAAATATCAGCGTTAATATTCCTAAAAATAAAATGACCGTTATTACGGGATTATCCGGTAGCGGAAAATCTTCTTTGGCGTTTGATACCATTTATGCCGAAGGTCAGCGACGCTATGTTGAAAGTTTGTCAGTTTATGCTCGTCAATTTCTTGATTTGATGAATAAGCCTGATGTTGATTCTATTGATGGCTTATCTCCGGCTATTTCGATTGAGCAAAAAACGATTTCACACAATCCGCGTTCTACGGTCGGAACCGTAACCGAAATTTATGATTATATGCGCTTGTTGTGGGCACGTGCCGGAACTCCGTATTCGCCGGTTACAGGATTACCGATTGAAGCACAGTCGGCGACGCAGATGGTAGATAAAATATTGGAAATGCCGCAAGGTACAAAAATTATTTTACTGGCACCGATTGCTCGCGGTAAAAAGGGTGAGTTTAAAAAAGAGTTTGCCGATTTACAGAAAAAAGGTTTTCAGCGTTTGGAAATAGATGGCGAAATTTATAGTATTGATGACTTGCCGACATTGAGTAAAACGCAAAAGCATAATATTGAGGTAGTGGTTGATCGGTTAATCATCAAAGAAGGAATTACGACACGTTTGGCGCAATCGGTTGATACGGCATTGAAGTTGAGTGACGGATTGCTTTATGTGGAAAATATGGCAGATAAGTCGCGTACCACGTTTTCTTCTAAATTTGCCTGTCCGGTTTCCGGCTTTACGATTGAGGAAATAGAGCCACGTTTGTTTTCATTTAATAATCCGGAGGGGGCGTGTCCGCATTGTGGCGGTTTAGGCGCAAGTTTATATATGGATCCGGAATTGGTGGTGCCAAATGAAAATTTGAGCTTGGCAAACGGGGCAATTGCACCGTGGTCAGTCAGCAGTCATTCGATTTTTTATCGGCAGACGTTGAACAGTTTGTGTGACTATTTAGGCATATCCAATAAAACACCGTGGAAAGATTTACCGGCATTTGCACAAGAAACGATTCTTTACGGTTCAGGCAATCGGTGCGTGCCGATGGTTTATTCGAAATGGGTATCGGATAAACCTTTTGAGGGTGTTATTCCTAATATGGAACGGCGTTTTTTGGAAACGGATTCGGCGCAAGTTCGTGATGAATTATCGCATTATCAATCTGCGGCATCTTGCGAAGTTTGCGGTGGAAAACGTTTGAAAAAAGAAGCATTGGCGGTAAAAATTTGCGGCAAGGATATTATAGATGCGGCAAATGTATCCATTAAACAGGCTCTGGCATGGTTCAGCGGAGTTGAGGAACAGCTAACGCCGCAAAAACGGGAAATTGCGCACAAAATTGTTAAAGAAATTATTGAACGCTTGAGTTTTCTGAATAACGTGGGTTTGGATTATTTATCGTTGATGCGTCAATCGGGAACGCTTTCCGGCGGTGAGGCTCAGCGAATCCGTTTAGCATCGCAAATCGGTACCGGATTAACCGGAGTAATGTATGTTCTTGATGAACCGTCTATCGGTTTGCATCAACGTGATAATGATAAATTGCTTGACAGCTTAACACGTTTGCGTGACATCGGTAATACGGTTATTGTGGTAGAACATGATGAAGATGCAATGCGAGCGGCGGATTATTTAATAGATATGGGACCGCTTGCAGGTAGTAAAGGCGGAGAAGTTGTGGCAGCCGGAACGGTGGAGCAGGTGTTAAAAAATCCACGTAGTTTGACAGCACAGTATTTGAACGGTGAAAAAC
>CADBMG010000062.1 GCA_902795745.1 uncultured Pseudomonadota bacterium | reverse complement strand
GGCTTTTTTACCGGCGAGCATATCGTTTTCTCTATCCCCAATCATCCATGACTTATTCAAATCAATATTAAAATCTTCTTTTGCTCGTTCAAACATTCCTATATCAGGCTTCCTACAATGGCACGCAATTTTTAGCTCAGGAACCTCTCCGGCAAATCCTTTTTCCGGGTGATGCGGACAATAGTAAATAGCATCTACGTAGGCGTGTTTTTCACCAAGCAGTGTTTCTAATTTCTTATGTACGTTTTCAACATCGGCAAAACTTATAAATCCCTTAGCAATCATCGGCTGGTTGGTAACAATAATACTTAAAAAGTCACTGTTGTTTATTTTGCTAATTGCTTCCGTAACATTCGGAAAAAGCTCGAAATTTTCAACAGTCGGTTTTTTATCCATATCTTTGTTAATTACGCCATCTCTGTCCAAGAAAATTGCCGCTCGAGGATTACATTTGTTTAAACGAGTTACTTTTCCGGCGATAAAATCTTCACATATATGCGGAAATCTATCTTTAGTCCCCATATCTTTAATATATTCGGCGGAATGATAAGCTCTGATATTTTTGCCTGATGCCAAAACCTTAGGAAAAACATCTTTACCGAAATCAGACGGTTTTCCTTCATCAATATAGTCAATGATATGTGGAGACAATATGTAAACAGCCGCATTAACCAAATTGCGATAAATTAGATTTTCTGGGTGCGGTTTAGGCAAAAAGGACATAACATTATTGTTCTTATCGACCTCAATCAAATCACTGTCATACGGGTGATTGTTCGGGTGTACTAAGATGCTGGCAATACTGTCTGTTTGAGCATCAAACTTTTGAAAAGAGGTAATATCAAAATCCATTACGACATCGCCGTAAAACATTAAAAAGCGATCGTATAATTTATCTTTGATTAAATGTAAAGCACCTGCCGTACCAAGTGGTTCCGGCTCTATTACGGTGTGAATTTTTATTCCCCACTTTGAACCATCGCCGAAATAATCTCGGATAACATGAGCCAAATGACCACACAACAGGAACACTTCATCTATTCCGTATTTTTTGGCCAACTCTATTTGATGCTCCAGTAATGGCTTACCGGCAATCAATACCATCGGTTTAGGTATATCTGTCAACCCTAAGCGTGTACCTTTGCCTCCTGCTAAAATAACTAATTGCATGACTGCTCCTTTAGAATAGCATTTATGGCAGTTTCGACAGCCTCGTCTGAGGTTCGTGAAGATTTCCAGCCAAGTTGATGAATCTTATCAAGATTGTAAGCAAACTTAGGAACATCTCCAATCCAACCTCTGTCTCCCCCTGTATACTTAATGCGGGCATTTAATTTCATCGCTTTAATTACCATATTGGCTATGGTTGTAACATTGGTCTGGCCTTCAACACCTAAGTTGAAATAATTGATTTTATCTTTTGCATTATCACAAACAAACAAAATAGCTTCCACTAAATCTTTTACGTATAAATAAGGTTTAGCTTGTTTGCCGTCTCCCAATACTTCCAGTTCATCCGGATTCTTGTGTAATTTTTTAATAAAATCATGCAAAATACCATGAGTAGTGCGTTCTCCACAAACATTCGGAAAGCGTGTTATCCAGGCTTGGAATCCGTAATTTTCAACAAAGCTGGCTATAAATGCTTCACTTGACAACTTGCCTGCGCCGTAGTGAGAGGCCGGAAATAAAGGTCCATAGTTTTCTTTGACTTCAGCTCCGCCGGTTTGACCGTATATTGCCGATGTAGAAGCAAACATAATTTTCTTTACGTTACGCGCTTTCATGGCCATCAGAACTTTGAAAGTAGTCATAAAAGTCAAGTTCAAATCAATTGCCGGATTAGCAAAACTTCTGGCTATATCCGAATTGGCAGCTAAATGAAATACCATATCAAAATCATTTTCATCAAAGACTTTATTCAAAGTTTGGTCGTCTAAAATGTCTCCTTTGATAAACTTAAAATTAGGGCTATTATCTAAATGGCTGATGTTTTCCTGACGGCCTAAAGATAAGTCATCCAAAACCACAACTTTGTAGTTACGAGCCAATAACTCATCAGCTAAATGACTTCCAATAAATCCCGCACCACCTGTAATTAATACTGTTTTCATTTTTACTCCCTATAAATATTCAATAAATTGTTTTGATATACTTGTTATGTAGCACTGCCTCTTAATTCCTTCTCTGATAAAAGTGTAAAAGGCAGTACCTTGTTTGCTTAACAAGCTTTTTGTTGCTTCAATAGTTTCTTGTTCTCCCTTTCTTTCCGCATCATCAAAGACAATGACGAAATCATCAGACAGATTGCCATTTTCTATAATGTCCAATATGTTGGAACGAGGTAAGGTCTGACACCCACCCCAAGGTCCGTCAATAATGATTAAATCATATTTGATATTTCCTATAACCTTGGCTAAGTCTTTATATTTGCGGCATTCGGTCTCGTTATAAGTAAAGAATTCCAAGTCGCACTGATGAACTTTGATGTGCTCATTTTGTACCAACTGCGGTTTGTAGGTGGCAATCCAACCGGCATCATTTTCAATAATATCGAGTGTGGCAGAGGGATTACAATAAGCAATGTATTGCGAAGTTAAACGAGAAGTTTGCCCCATACCCATTTCTAAGATATTATGTGGCTTCGCATTATCCAAAATGCGATATAACATATAAATAAAACTGTAATTGGCAGCCCAACCATATAATGAGAAGGATTTATCTTTGAGCCATGAACTGTTTAATATTGTATCATGTAAAAGATCGGCAAAATTAAGTTCTTTAAACTGCTTATTTGCCAAATTACGCCACTCTTGCAACTCCTTTTGCATTTGTGCAATTTTCTTATCGTTGCGCAATAAATGACGATATATTTTGTTCAGCTCTTTACTGATTTTATCTGTTTCTAATCCTTCATTCATATTATGCAACCTTTGCAATAATGGAACTTAAATAATCAGGATCCGTACACTCAGCTATATTAGTACGTCCTTCCGAAACCTCATTAGTGTATTTCCCCGGAACAGCTATTCTTCTTTCTGCACCACGTAATTTCCACTCATAACAAATATCAATATGTCCGACATCAATAGCTCTATATCCTAAATTTGCCAAATCATACGCCAATACTGTTGCCGTAGGTCCTAAAGCTATCAAAAACAGTTTATCAGTAGGTTGCTTTTTGCACTCATTTAAAATATCATCATATTTATCAAACGCATTTTCTGCCGGACACAAAATACGTTGAACAGATTTTGCATTATCAAATAAATCATTACCAACTCCCATACGAGATAACTCACCCTCAACAATAATAATATCACGATTTTGCCATATTTCTTTCATCAATGGAACATATCTTGCATCACGGGTTATATTTGTTTCTCCAAATGTGCAATTATTATTGGCAATATTTGCTACTTTAAATTTCGTATTTTTTATAACCTTTTCCCAAAAACCACTCAAATTTTGTTTATTAGCATATTGTCCTGCTAAACAGACCAATAAATTACTATTTTTACTTTGAAAAACCTCTTTTAATCTCTGAGATAATTTTTCGTTCCATCTTTGAAATCCTGCTTTGTAATTCGGAGTTACCATCCAATTTATTTCTCCATCTCCAAATCTGGCAATAGATAACTGTTTCTCACAGATTTCACGTATAGTTTCCTCTTTAGAGAGTATTTTTATATTTTTCAAATCAAATATCTCTTCTGATATATGAAGTCTTTGCTCCTCATTATCTTCAACATAAGATAGATGTAATAAGTTATTTATTCTGCTTCCTCGTTCTTTTTCTATATTCTGATATAAATGATTTATTACTTGGTCTGTATCTTTGTTGTTATAACCATTTGAAATTAGTTTTAATACAATATCTTTTAATTGTTTATATTCATATAAATAGTATTGTTGCTCAATTTCCAAAGTAATTTCTTGTCCGCCTTTTACCGGCATTTCATAATGATAAGGTTTGTCATGCCATG
>CADBMG010000061.1 GCA_902795745.1 uncultured Pseudomonadota bacterium | reverse complement strand
TTAGATGAGCAAATAGCAAATCAGGCTGAAGAAGTGCAAGATTTGCGTCAGAAGGCCAAAGTTCCTGGAGAACCTGTGCCTGATGATGTAGTCAGAGTTAAAAATGACATTTGGCTCGGTGACACCAGTACTGTGGAATTTGAAGGTGAATCGCTTCCGGCTTACTTAGAAGGTAAAGACGGCATTACGCTTATCAGTAATCGTCCGATAACCCTTTACGAAATCGGTACGATGATTAATAAAATTACTTCTTTATCAGTTCGTTATGCTCCGGAATTGGAAGAAAATGCAATTGCCAATGCCGATAACAATGAACCATCTATGGACGATTTGGGAGCTCAATGGGCGGATTCGACACGTATGATTGTAAATTATAAAGGTCCGATGAGCGGTTTGCTGGATGAAGTTGCCAATCGTTTCGGTGTTTGGTGGAAATACGAAAAGAAAGAAGTATACTTCTATAAGTATATTACCAAAACATTTGTAATTTATTCGTTGCCGACCAATCCGTCGTTGAATGTTTCCGTCGGCGGTCAGGGTGGTGCATCAAGTATCACACAATCCAGTGCGGTTGACGGAATGGATATGTGGGGCAACATTCAGAGCACCATTGAATCGATGATTACGCAAGACGGTAATATGGTTATGGATAAGGCAAACGGTACAATTACTGTTACGGCAACTCCGACGGATATTAAACGCGTAGCAAAATATGTTAACGAACAAAATCAGCGCGTTTCAAAGCAAGTGGCCGTCAGTGTAAAGGTATTTCAGGTTGCCATGGTTGATTCTGATGGATATGCTCTGGATTTAAATGCGACATTTAAGGCCGGATCATTAAAGAATATCACGGCTCAATCTCCGGGATTTATCGACGATACGTATAGCAACTTGTCGATGGGTATTTCTTCCAAACACTGGGATGTAAATGCGGCTATCGGAGCATTATCAGAAGAAGGACGTACTAATTTGGTAACCAGTGGTACGGTAACTACGATGAACAACAAACCTGCTCCGATTCAAGTTGTTAAAACACAAAACTACATTTCCAACATTACCAAAACAAACAGTGGTGATAGCGATACATACGATATTTCGGTTGAAACGGAACAAATTGAAACCGGATTTACAATGAGTGTTTTACCGCGTATTTTGGATCACGGCCGTCTGATGGTATTCTTCAACTTAACGTTGGCAGACTTGCTTGACTTGCAAAAGGTCAATATTTCCGGCGGAGATGACAGTGATAGTGAATTTATTCAAAATCCGGTTATCGAAACACGCGGATTTACGCAAGAAGTTGCTATGAAATCAGGCGAGACGTTAATTTTAGCCGGTTATGAGCGTGTTGAAGATTCAACTGATAAACAGGGAACGGGATCTGCTAAAAATCCACTTTTGGGCGGCAAGCAAACAGCTAAAAAAGATCGTACGCTTTTGGTTATTATGTTGACGCCTGTTGTGATGGAATCACCGCTGTCGCCGGAATCGAGAATGAACGATTAATTTTAATGAAGGAGAAAGCAAGTGGCTGAAGAACAAACAGAAGAAAGGGCTTGGAAGTCTTCCTTTACCGAAGGCGGCAAAACATATGCTGCCAGCCTGTTTTGGCAACCGCTACTTAACGAAGACAGTCCTTTGGGCGAAGTTAAAGAGGCTGCTGAAAATATACTTGAAGGAGCTGACTTATACGTAGTTCGTAAAGGAAAGTCATCACAGTTCGGTTTAGCCGCTTCAACCCAAGGATTTGCCAGAGGCATTCCGTCTGCGGCAGTAGCTTTGGTTTCCGGCTTAGGTAACGTTACATCCTTTTTAGGTGTATTTAAGGTAGATACCGGTTGGTGGTATATCTGTTTCAGAAACGACGTTATCCTTTCCGATGGCGATACGCTTTTCGTTAATGAAAAAGATGCCAAAGATCAATTCATTTCCATGTTGGCTGTTCCGGATTGGGATTTATTATTCGCTCCGGAAGAGTGGGGTATTGATGAAACAAGACATGACGCTTTAGCCCCTCTTTTGGAAAAAGGATTACAGGCTAAGTTAGAGAAAATCAGTGGCTCAAATGATACAATTATGTTGGGCGTGATTGTTGTTTGCTTCGCAGTTATTCTTTGGTTTGCTTACTCCAACTTAAAGAGCATGTTCTTTACGCCGCCGAAAGCTCCGGTCATTGCACCGGTGCAGCAAATTGAGACACCGGCCTATATTCCGCCGGAGCCGAAACCGTGGGAAAAGGTTTATAATCCGGTAGATGTAATGAAACAATGTTATACGGCAACCAAAAAAGTGGTGCAACTTATTGCTCCGGGATGGAGGTTGGAGGGTGTGACATGTACTCCGGAAAGTGGTTTGGTTACATCTTGGCGTCGGGAACTGGGACGCATGACATGGATGGAGCAAGCATTGCAAACATCAGGTATTGAGTTCACATCACGTGTTATTTCCAAAGATGGTAATACTTTTATGGTAACACTGCCTATCGGAGAGGTTTCGACCTTAAACTCCCCGCCGGAATACGCCGAAGAGGAACTGACAAATATTATTAATGACTTGAATCAAACCTTGGGTACGCGTATCAGTCTGTCGTCAAAATCGTGGGTTTCGCCACGCGGAACGAGTTACCAAATTATGGGATTCAGCATCAGCAGTAACAATGATCCGCTGAACTGGATTCAATTGTTAATGAAATTTTCAGGGTTAACCATTACTACTGTAAAATATGATATTAATACGCGCCAATGGCATTATGAAGGAGAAATTTATGAGTTATAATCCGAAAAATAAAAATGTGGTCATCTTAGCTTTGACGTTTGCGGTTATGATGACAATAAGTAAAGCCGGCAAAGCCGAAGATGTCGCACCATTTTTGTTTGATGAGCAGGCAAATGCCGTGGCAAATGAAGTCACTGAGGCTGTAAAAGATAATACCACTCAGGCACTTATTGCCGCCGAGGAAGCTACAGAAAAAACTGTTGAGGCTCTTCAAGATACAACACAAACAGTAGCTGCTGATATTGATGTTGCTGCCGAAAATATTAAAAAAGCGACTGATACATTGCAGGAGGATTTGTTATTTGCCGAAAAAATCGGAGATGAGCAAAAAGAACTTCTTTCCGAAGAAAAAGCCAAATTAGAGGCTTTGTTACCGGAAGAAACGGAAAATGCTTCTTTTTTGGATGAAGCTCCTGTTAAAGAAGTCGAAGAAGTTAAAGAAGTCGAAGAAGTTAAAGAAGAAAATCCTCTTTTAGCCGAAGATACATCAGCTTTGTTTGCCGGAGAAGACAGCGATGTAACTGAACCGACGGAGCTTGAAGATGAAAATGATGCGATTGTTGCACCATCATCACCATTTGAGAATTTTGGAAACCGTGTTCTTTCTAAAGTTGATAATGATTTGTTTAATCAAATGTCACAAATTGAAAAACAAACCACAATATTGAATTTGGAGCTTAAGCGCGAAGATGTCCGCAATAAAGTTGAAGCTCTGCGTGCTGCCAGAGAATTGGCCAAGCAAGAAGCCGAAGCTCGTCGGATACAAGAAGAGCAAAGGATAAAAGATTTGGAAGCAGAACGCCAAGCAAAAATTTTGGCAGCGGAAGAAAAATTGCGCCAAAAGGAAATAGAATTAGAAAAAGTTCGTCAAGGCAAAGTTTTGAATGACTATATGAATCAGATGCTGGTAATGAACCAAAAATGGATTGAAAAAAATAGTGTTTTGCAAAACAGAATCCGTGAATTGGAAGACGAACGTAAAGGTTTGATAGAAACATTTGAGGGTAAGGTTAATGATGTTAAAATGCGGGCGGAGACGCTCAATGTTCATGCTTCCGAAGCAGTTGAAAAATATAAAACATCATTAAAAACTCTTAATGAGCAGATCACCTCTTTACGCAAAGATATTGAGGAGAGCGAAGCTAGAATCCAGCAAATGCGCGAGCAAGCTTCCCGCAACCCTTTCGGAAAAGGAAATAATTTAGATCCTAATGCTGCCTCAACCGACTTGGCTATGGAATATGCAATTATGGATATTACCGGACGCGGCGATAATATTTTGGCTAAATTGGTCAGCCGTGACGGTACAACGTTTACCGTTCATCAAGGTTCGGTGTTGCGCGGTGGCGAAACAGTGCTTAAAATTACCGAAAAGTATATAGCTTTTGATAAAAAAGGTATGAAGGCATATTTGTATCCAGGTGGTACAATAATGGAGTATGAACCGGTAAATATTTTCAATGAAGCAGAGAAAACTCCGCTGTCTACTGAAAAACAAAGTTTTAGACCGGATGATACAATTTATGTTGAACGTGCTTTTGGTAAGCCGATGAATACACGTACGGATAAAAAAAGTAAAAGCGACCGAAAAGGCAAGGATGATTTTGAAAAACCGCACAAAACAGAGTCAATGTCATTTAGCCAGGGTATGTTTGTAAAATAGCGAGATGAGATGGCTGAAAGTGTTATAAATGAAGAACAAACACCGCAAGCCGCAACCAGTGTTGCGGCTCAGCCGTCATCTACGCCTGATGCTAAAGATTTAATAACACCGACCCAGAAGTCTGATGTTGTTGCTGGAGATTCCAAAAAAGATAAGACAGACAAACCTGATAACCTTTTTCAGACTCTGTTTGCAAATGATAACAAGTTAATTACAGTCGAAGATGGCGATATCAGTATAGACTCGGAAACACGCCGTATGTTGGCTCTTTTTTCCGATGGAACATATTTAGTCGACAGGGCGCACCGCTTTGATGGTAAAGTTCTCAATTTTACGGCCATTGCCAAACGGCGTAAACTGTTGATGAATACACCGCAATATGTTTCGGCAAATGAAATATCGGCAATCTATGCATATGCCGAACGCGGTATGGGGCAAATTGATATTTCGGTGGAAGAAACATCGGAATATCAAATGCAAATAGACTTTTTGAATGTTATAAGTCGTGCAGCGCAAAAAAAAGTATCCGACATTCATGTTATTGTTGCCGATTCGTCATTAGTGATGTTTCGCAATAACGGTATGATGGAACGTGAGTTAGAGTATTCCAAAGAATGGGGAGAGGCGTTCGTTCGTGCTGCCTTTGCATCGGCTGATATTTCCGATGCTAACTATGCACAAAATGAATTTCAGGGCGCACAAAAACTAGGCGAGACCCCTTTGCGAGGAACTAACGGCAAACTTAAATTACCGCATAATGTTTTAGCAATTCGTTTGCAATTCAATCCGGTGGCTTTCGGCTCGCAATATTTGGTTATGCGTTTGCTCTATGCCGACGATAATCCGAACGGCAACAGTGATTTGCGTGCTTTGGGTTTGGAAGACAGAGAAATTAATTTATTTTATCGCTTACGAGCAACGGCAGTTGGTTTGAACATTATTGCCGGTCCGACCGGTTCCGGAAAATCAACTACGCTACAACGTAATATGATTAAGCTCATTCAAGAACGAAATGGCGAAATTAACGTGATTACGGTGGAAGATCCGCCGGAGTATCCAATTCCGGGAGCACGGCAAATGCCGGTAACAAATGCCAACTCGGAAGAGGAAAAAGACGAAGAATTTAATAAAGCTTTAGCTGCGGCGTTACGTTCTGATCCTGATGTTATGATGGTCGGTGAGATTCGCTCCCTTTCAGCAGCGGGCCTTGTGTTTAAAGGCGCGCTTTCCGGTCACAGTGTATGGACAACATTGCACGCCAACTCAGCACCGGCAATTGTTACCCGTCTGCGCGACATGGGTGTACAACCGTATATGCTTAGCGATCCGGAAATTATGAAGGGTCTGATTTCTCAACGTCTGTTCAGAAGAATTTGTCCCCATTGCCGTATTTCGGTAAAAGAACGCATGGATGATCCTTCATTTGAACGCCTTAAGATAGCTTTAGGTGATCTTGGTATTGAAAACACTTATTTGCGCGGCAGGGGTTGCAAATATTGCGGACATAAAGGTGTAATCGGCCGTATGTCGGTTCCAGAAATTATTATTCCGGATAGCCACTTTTTGAAGCTGATGGTTGATAACAATACCAAAGAAGCAATTGATTATTGGGTCAGTGAACTCGACGGCCGCCCGCTGAGAGAAGCGGCAATAGAGCGTATGCTCAGAGGATATTTGGATTTGGACGAGGTTGAACGTTGGTGCGGCTTGTTGGATCAACGTCCGATTTACTAGGAGAATGAACGATGCCTGAAATAAAAAAACAAAGTGCTTTTAATAAAGCGATGCGTAATAACAATCAGTGGCTTTTGACTTACGCCAAGATAATGTGTAACTTGTCGAATAAAAAACGTCTGAAAGTTTACCGTAAATTGGCAGCACTTTTGCGCAACCGTTTTTCATTAATGAATGCTTTGGATATGATATATAACGGTATTTCCGAAGAAGGACGTCATCCTAACGATCCGATGGCTATTGCCATCAGTATGTGGGGACGTTCATTGCAGGAAGGTCATCCGTTTTCCGACTGCTTAAAAGGTTGGGCTCCGTCACGTGAACGTTTAATGCTTTCGGTGGGTGATGTGTCAGATTTGGAAAGTGCTTTGATGAACCTGATTAAGGTTTCCGAAGGTTCAACAAGAATGATTCGACCGATTGTTAATGCTATTGCTTATCCGTCATTTTTGATGATGATGTCGGTGCTTATTTTATATGCCATCGGAGTTTATATGGTGCCGCCGATGCTTAGTGCCGCACCTAATACCGTATGGACGGGAACGGCAAAAACACTTATTGACTTATCAGAGTGGATTCAGGAACACTGGAAATTTGCATTTGCCCTTTTGCCGACGATAGGCATAATTATTTATGTGACAATCGGTATTTGGACCGGTAAATTACGCGTAAAATTTGACCGCATTCCGCCTTGGTCATTGTATAAAATATTTACCGGTATTACTTGGCTGTTGGCTCTTTCTGCATTGGTAAAAGGAGGCGTGCCGGTTTCAATTGCCTTGACTTCGTTACGTCGCGATTCCAGCAAATATTTAAAAGAACGTATTGACGGTGCATTATCATTTATTAAAAACGGTGATAACTTAGGTCAGGCTTTGGATAAATCTGAGTTTGAATTTCCGGATAAGCAAATTATTGCCGATTTGAAAATTTATTCCGAGTTGGATAACTTTGAAGAAGCATTGGATAAATTGGCTAATGAGTGGTTGGAAGAATCTGTTTATATGATTGAACAAAAAGCCGAGATTATGAATGCCGTGGCACTATTGACCGTATCCGGTATTATTGCTTGGGCAGTGTTCGGCACATTTGATATGCAAGATCAAATTACCAGCTCTATGGGTAAAGGTTCATAAGATGAAAATATATTTCAGTATGGAAGATATTAAACAAAACATCGGCAAAACAATACTTTTGTTTGTGGCTTTGATTCTGGCGGTGGTCGGCTTGATGTATGTATTCAATCAGAATCCTCATCGACAGTTGCAACAAGATGTTTTTACAAGTGCGGCAAAAATCCGTAATTATTACCGCGATCGTCCGGGGTATTGGCAGTTATCAACTTCAACGGCAAAAGAGGATAATCTTCTGAGTGAAAGTTTGCTGCAATATAAAGAATATGATGTTCAGGTCGGACAGGGGACAGATGGTGAAACCGGTTTACCGAGCGATAAGAGTTTTAATATTGTATTGAAACACTTAAATAAGTCTGCTTGTATTAATTTGAGTGAATTACCGATTGACAACGATGCCAAGTTGATTTTGCAATCGCTGACGGTTATCAATAATAACGATTCTGTTACGTATTCGTGGGGCGGCGAAAATCCATTGCCGATTGTACGCTATTCAATGCGTAATATATGTGATACCTCAGAAAATATCATTGTTTGGACTTTCCACTGAAATTCGGCATTTTTATAAAGAAATATTATTTTATATGGCTTTTTAACCAAAGTTGATATTGATTTATGCTTTGTCATAACTAAAATTAAATCCGGTCAAATAATAAGGAGGATACTCATGGAAAACGGGACTTCTCTTATCGGACTGGATTTTTCGCCGGAACTTAATATGGCGCGCTACTTACAAAGCATTCGCAAATATCCGCTGCTTAGCCAAGAAGAAGAATATCAGTTGGCAGTGGAATATAAAAAAACCGGCGATAAAACAATAGCGTATCATTTAATTACCTCACATTTACGATTGGTTGTCAAAGTTGTGTCGCAATATAAAGGTTATGGTTTGCCTCTCAGTGAAATGATTTCTGAAGGTAATATCGGTCTGATTTATGCCATTGACCGTTTTGAGCCGGATAAAGGTTTTCGCTTTTCAACTTATGCTTTGTGGTGGATAAAGGCTTCGGTCCAAAAATATATCCTCAATTCGTGGTCATTGGTTAAACTCGGCACTACGGCAGCACAAAAAAAGCTGTTTTTCAATTTGCGCAAAATAAAAAATCAGCTCAATTTGACTGATGATCGAGAGTTGTCATCAAAGGTATTGCAAGATATAGCTAAGTCACTGGATGTTAGTGTGCAAGAGGTTATGGAAATGAACACGCGCTTAAAGGCACATGACGGCTCATTAAACGCAACAATCGAAAATAATGACGGTGACGGCGCAACAGAGTGGCTTGATTTTATTTATGACACCAAACCTAATCAGGAAGAGCGTCTTGCTTATCGTGAAACGCTGGATTATCGCCGTAAATTATTTAACCAAGCTATCGGAGTTTTAAATCCGCGTGAAAAGGATATTTTATACAAGCGGCGGCTGATGGAGCAAAATGCCACCTTGGAAGATTTGAGTCGCGTTTATAACATATCCAAAGAACGTGTACGGCAAATCGAACTCAATTCCATTCGTAAAATATCAAAAGCCATAGAAGTTATGCAATGAAAGTATAAACCTAATTATTGTCTTATAATTGCTGAATGCCGGCAACCAGAATTGTTATGTTTGAAATGAATAATTTTACGGCAATTGAGAGTAAAATAATGCCGAAAGCTTTTTGGAAAATGCAAATAATTCCCGGTGAAAGCACTTTTTCGAGTTTAGATGACATTTTCAATGCGCAATAAACTACGATTACATTGGCAATAATTGCTAAAATGATGTTGAAATCAGTGTATTGCGAACGAATTGATAATAAAGTGGTAAATGATCCGGCACCGGCTATCAAAGGAAATACAACCGGTGTGAATGTCGCGTCATTGCCGGCAGCATTATTCTGATGGAAAATTTCAATGTCCAGCACCATTTCCATGGCAATGATGAAAACAATAATCGAACCGGCTACGGCAAATGACGATACATCTAAGCTGAATAAACTTAAAAAGGCTTTACCGGCATACATAAAACCGACAAACAAGATAAGTGAAATTATGCTGGCACGTGATGCGCTTATAATTCGGCCGTTGTGTTGTAGGTTAATCACAATCGGCAGAGTGCCGATAATATCGATAATAGCAAACAAAACCACAAAAGCACTGATAAATTGCTTAAAATCAAATTGTCCGAATATTTCCGCTAACATTATTCTGCTCCCTAAACCTATTTTATAACTATTGCGCGTTCTAACAAACTAAAAGCCCTACGTCAATATTTTTTTATTTAATTTGAAAATCAACTTGACAGTGTTTTCTTTTTTGTGCTATATTCTGTCTAAATGAAAATTATTGCAGATAGGGTTTATAGTTGATTTATGTATCGAATTTCAAGCATTTGTAGGCTCTGAACCGATATTAAGCAAAATACTTTAATCTGGTAATTTTTGTCCGCGTAACGGGGCGGCGTTTATTAAATTGTCCCACAAATTCGAAAAATATGTTCAAAAAAGAAATTCTTCGGCAACTCAGCCGGAATCACGCTCTGAACATGGCTGTCCACGACGGTATGTTTCATGCAGATGACGTATTCTGCGTCGCGTTGATGCGGAAGTTGGCAAAAGTGTGCGACTTTGAGTTAAAAGTCTACCGCACCCGCAATCCTCAGCTTTTACAGGCGGTTAACCTGCGCGCTGACGTGGGCGGACGCTATGACGAGATGTCCCTTGACTTCGACCATCATCAGAAAGATGAACGGATGGAGCAACCGGAGGGAATTCGCCACGCGGCCATTGGACTTATGTGCCATTGGTGTATGGACGATGCGTTTTATAGTGTGTTTAAGGATAAGTATATCCTTGGTCTTGAGCATCAGGACAACACCGGAAAGCCGCATCCGAAGTATTCTTCCATCGGCTTTGCCATTCAGCCGTTTTTGCCGGCATACGGAGAAGAGGCGGATCTGAACGAAGCCTTTGAAAAAGCCGTTGCTGTGGCCGAAATAATTTTTGAGCGCTGTTTGGTTACGGTAGAAGGTATCATCAAGGCAGAGGAGGAGCTCCCAGAGGCAATCGTTGAGAGCCTGTGCGACGGACAAATTCTCGTCCTGAACAAGCGTCTGACGTTGTGGCCGCCTTTCCACAAAAATCTGGCTTTTGCCATCATTCCGGTGGGGAAGCGAGGATATTCATTCCTCAGCTTTAACAACCATCTGTTGAAGCCCAACCTTCGCGGCTTGAAGGGAGAAAAGCTCAAAAATGTTACCGGTTACTCCGGAACATTTACCCATCCTGACGGTTTTACCGGAACGATGGACACTCTTGAGGGCGTAAAGGAGATTTGTCTCCGGAGCCTTTGAAAAAAAGAAGCTTTCTCATGAAAGCTTCTTTTTTATTGTTTATATGGAAATTAATCATCTTCATCATCATCGGTAGGATTTTCATCTACGTGCATTGCTCGTACCATCCATTCCATTTTGGCGTAACAGCATAAATATTCTTCGAATTTATTAACAATCATAAAATCATCTTCGTCATCGGCATTATCACGAATTTCACGCGCTTGTTTCATCAATTCGCTGCCATCAGCCACAATGTTATCAATAATTTCATGCTCATTGAATTCTTTATCTTTAAGTTCTTCCAAAGTTGTCGCATTCAAATAATCGGACATCTTTGTCAAAGGTTGCATTTTATGGATTTTCATTAATTCCGCAACTTCGTCAATTTGCTTTTGCAATTCCTTATAAACTTTTTCGGTTGCACAGTGTAATGCCGCAAAATAAGGACCGACGGCGTTCCAATGCATATTGCGCACATTTGCGCTCATTACATTTAAGTTTGCCAAATAAGTGTTAAGTTCATCTGTTTGCTCATGTGCCATTTCTTTTCTCCTTTCATTAGCGTTTGAACGAAAAGAAATATATGCATGTCAGAAAGCATTTGCAGAGGTTATAAATAAAAGAAACATCGGTTATAAATCGCAAGTTTTATCGTTTTCGGCGGCTTTAATTTCCTGCATAAAATCTCTGACGCGAGTGTCAACCGAGATATAGCCGCTATCAAGCATAAACTGCAACTTGTTCGGACTATACAGCAGATTATATAAATCAGCTATTTTTCCGGTAAGATAATACTTTTCATACCATATACGCCAATGCGTCCCGATTTGTTTGTCCGGATGTTCTAGTAATGCTTCTCCACCGTTTTTTATTTTTTTCTCAAAGTGTTTCAAATTACGAACAGCATAGTGAAAAATCTCGATGTTGGATATATTCGCGGTTTTTCGATTATAAACCGTAGCATCATGGTTACCGTACCTATATGACCAAAAGGCTTGTGCGGCAACAATGGTTTTGGGGTTTGTCTGATATATTCCGCCGACAGATGCCGATATTTTATCCAACTCAGTTGAGGTTAAGCGTCGGCTCATGAAATATTTTCCTTCTATATAGTCTGCATCGGTTTCAAGAGGAAAAGAATTTTTTATGTTGACTTTTAACGCATTGGCAAAACGGTTCTCATACAAATCTTGTTTAATGTTATGAGAATTTGCATAGAAAAACTCATCGGCGTCGGCACTTATAATCCAATCTGCTCCGTAATTATCGCGAGCAAGTACAGCCATTTGATTAACCCATTCCGCTTGCAAAAAGAGCTTTCCCGGTTCACGAATAATTTCCAATATCCAACCTTTGTCTTTGTATTTTTGCAATATATCCAAAGTTCCGTCGGTTGAGTTGTTATCGGTAACAATAAAGCCGTCAACTCCCATATTTTTGTGGAAGATAAGATTGTTTTCAATAATGTCTTCTTCATCCTTTACCAACAGCAACATTATGACCTTATAGTCTTCCGGTTTTTTATTGTAAAACGGAATGTCTTTTTCCACCATAGATAACATTGCTCTGGTTTCGTTATACTTCTTTTTGTCTGATAACAACTCTTCAATAAAGGTTCTTTTTTCCTTACTCTTAATGAAGTGCGTACATAATTTTGCGAAAAAACTGTTCATGCGTTTCAACCTTTATTTAGTATTTAAATATTCTTTGGTTTTGGTGGAACAAACGTCAGGTGTTCGCGGCAAATAAACTACTTTGCAGTAATCTTTCAAAAAGTCAAACTTGCCTTTCCAATCATCGCCCATAACAAAAATGTCTGCTTGATATTTTTTTACATCATCAATTTTTTGTTCCCAGCTGTTTTCCGGCACAACCAAATCGACATAACGGCAGGCTTCCAATATCATTTTGCGTTGTTCGTAGGTGTAGTAAGATTCTTTATTTTTTATTTTATTAAACTCATCACTTGAAAGAACAACAATAAGGTAATCTCCCAAAGCGCGAGCCCGCTTCAACAAATTGATATGACCATAGTGCAAAACGTCAAAAGTTCCGTATGTTATCACCCTTTTCATTTTACTTCTCCATCAATTCTTTTTTTATTTCCGCCACAATTTTTTCCGAAGCATGCGGATAGTTAAGCATTACCACTTCCTCAGCAAATTTTTTGCGCGATAATTTCTTAGGATCATCACCGCCTATAATAACATTATCGATGTAATCTATAATATCCTGTTCATTATAGGCAATATAATACTGCTCTAAACAACGTTTGCCCAGTTCGGCAAATTTGGCATCAATATCTTCCGGAGTTTTCAGCATATAACATGCCGGTTTCTTCGTATAAAGATATTCAACCAAATATGAACCGCAATCTTGAATTATGCCGTCGGATTGTACAAATTGCTCCAGATAATCTCCACCGTCACTGTATATAACGTTTGGATGAAGTTTCATCTTAGCAATGTACTCTTGCACTTTTTCTTTACCCCAATGGCGATCCCAACTCAAAATGGTGAATAACATCGGGTGCGGTCGGAAAATAAAATCTATATTCGGATACCTTTGCGGCAATTCCAAAAACAAATCTGCATAACGTATAAAATTGGATAACGAAAGTGAACTGTTAGTACCGCCGTCAACGCTGTGGTGCGGCGCAATCATTATGGTCTTGCGCCGATTTTTGCCGTATCTTTTTTGTTTATATTGCACTAATTTATCCATTTTGGCATAACCAGTGACTACGGCATTGCTCGCATTACAACGCCCATACTCGGCATATTCGTCATAATTAAGTTCGGTTTCAATATATGTGCGCCAAAAGTTATTATAGTTATCTAATTGATAAATGAAACGGTCATATTTTGAACGGTAAAATCCGTAATCCAGTTGCACTGATAAAATGCCGTTTTGTGCCGCATAATAAGGATTGTAAAGAGAATAGGATAAATCATAAGGCGAAGGATAGAATACAATATCTGCACCTTCTACCACATTATTCCATTTACAGATTTGTCCCTGTTCATCAAATTCCACCGCCATTTTTGCAAAGTCGTATTTTTTCTTTAATTCATTGTATGTGGCATTTATCATTTCAGACATTTTTTCATCACCGAAACGAATGTCCGGAATAACGTATAATTCTACCGCAAATAAATTGTCTTTTTGCAACAGATTCATCACATTTTCTGCCGAAAACATACTGCTGATATTTACCAAGAATATGACTCTTATTTTTTGCCCATGGGCAATTTTTTGTTTGAGAGTCGCAAGCGTCGCATCGTATTTTTCATGCAGGGTGTAAGGACTTACTTTATTAGCTTTACGCCGCTTTAATTTTGCTAATTTTTCACTGATATGCGGTTCAATAATATCATAAAGTTCCTTATTTTCCTGGCGAATGTATTCCAAAATTTCTTCCGGATTTTCCATTGAAGAGCCTTGCAGAGCTTTAATTTTTACCAATGGGTAGTTAAAATCGCGCATCAAAGTAAGGCCCCATTTGGTCGGAATGATATTTTTCTGCGCCGGCAAAAGCCGTTTGTCATCTACGTATGAATCGTAACTAAATCCGGCATCATGCAGAACTTCGGTAAAATTCATCTCGTATTTATAAACCACATTGGCGGAGCTGAGCTCTTTTTTTACTCCTTGCAAAAAAGTTTTGAATGCCGTTGATTTATACACTCGGGGCTTGAAAATATAGAAAAAGCTCTGCAAGTGCCGTTTCGGCGCGCGTGAGATTGACAATCCGTAAAAATCGCAGTTCTTTTGCTTAAAATCTTTTATCACGTTTTCAAGCGGATAAATAGGTCCGTAGTTGGCATCATTAAAAAATAACAAGTTGTCATTTTTTTGCAGAATATTATTATCGATTAAGTATTGATAACCGCGTTTATATGAGCCGAAATCGTATTCTTCATGGCGTTCACACAGGCAAACGTTACAATATGGTTTGATTTTGTTCAACTCTCTTTTATATAGCGGATTGTCAGCTACAAAAATAATATAATCACTGATTTTGTGCAGATGTTTGAGCAAATACACTACATAATCGGCAATTTTGCCGTCGCCGGAGAATGAGGCAAAAACCGAAACAAATTTATGCTTAGTATTTTGGCGCGCATAGTTTTTCCTTTTGATATCCGCCGTGCCTTGCGGAAAAACAAAGGGCTTTATGTCAGCCAATGAAATAGCACGTTTTT
>CADBMG010000060.1 GCA_902795745.1 uncultured Pseudomonadota bacterium | reverse complement strand
TATGCCGATATTTACCGATTTATTGAAAATCAAATACGAACATAAGTTTTTGCGGGCAACAGTTAATATTTGGTTGATGATACTGTTCATCTTATCTTCTGCAACAATCGCTGCATCAACCTATAATCCGTTTATTTATTTCAGATTTTAGAAATTTAATAAATATACGGTTTAATAAAATTAACAGTAACCTCTTTCCTTAACGGATTGAGGTTATTATGTCATAAAAACAAAAAGTTACACAAGTGATTGGTGTTTGTTTATTTGAATTCAGCTGTTTGATTCACGCTTGAAAAGATTATGCCGGAAAGAAACAATATCTTATGAAGATTTTGCTCAACGCTTCACGGGGAGGTAAATTGTAAAGGTTGTACCATTATGTGTGGTTGAATTAACGGTTAGATTGCCGTGGTGATGTAAGATAATTTGTTTAGCTATGGATAATCCCAATCCGGTTCCTCTGATTTTCATATCTTTGTGGATTTGCATACGGTAAAATTTTTCGGTTAAGCGTGCCAGATTTTCCTTATCTATTTTCGGACCTTTGTTATTAACTGCAATACTTACAGCCTTACCGGAGGCAACAGCAATGCCTTTACCGGCAGGTATTTCCGGTACTGTTTTTATTTCCACCGTAATTTCGGAATTCTCAAAAGCATACTTTATGGCATTGTCTATGATGTTTTGCATGATTTGATGAATTTGTTGATTATCACCTATGATTTTCGGGAGCCGCGGTTGTTCAATCATCTTGATATTTATCGAGCGGTTAAATGCCTTTATTTTCAGTGCTTGTATAACATCATCAATTACTTCTGTTATGTCTATTTTATCTTTTAGAACCTGATCTTGCGACATTTCCAACCGCGATAATGATAACAAATCTTCAATCAATGATGACATATAATCTGCTGGTTCTCGCATAATATTCAGAAAAGCTTCTCGTGCTTGGGCATCATCTTTGGCTGATGTCTGTAAAGTGTCAATAAAGCCGGAAATTACTGAAAGCGGAGTACGAAGTTCGTGGCTGGCATTAGCCACAAAATCAGATTGCATTTTTTCCACGCTTAAAGCTTTGCTTATGTCATAGAGAGAAATAACGGCAACGGCTCTACCCTTAGAAAACCACGGTAATTTATTGATATGTGCATAAATGCGGCGGTTATGATATTCCGGAGCTTGAAAGACTAAACGCTCTGATTCCGATTTACCTTTTAAAATTTTATCAATGGCATTAATAAAAATATTGGTCGAAAAAACAGCATCTATTCTACGGCTGATAACATCTGCTCCCAGTAAATTGCGAGCAGCAAGATTTCCGCCGGTAATGTTTCCTTCTCCATCAAGCATTAAAATAGGATCAGGAAGAGTATCAAGTACAGCTGCATCTGAAATAGTCTGGGCTTGCAGAGTATCAGTTTTAGTAATCCAAAAGCGATGAATTGAATTAATTGCATCTGCCAAAAGTTGAGCATCTTTCTCCGATAGTTTAATTTCATCAACAGCCGTGTTTTGTTCGCTAGCCAATGAATATATATATTTGCGCAGAGCTTGTAGTTCATAGCTTATCGGAAATAATGAAAACATATTAAATATTATGATAATTATGTAGCAAATGAAACTTGTCAGCGGCGTTAAGAAGTTGAGCATTGTCAAACCGATAAACAGCAAAGCGGAAGGTATGGACAGGATTATAACTCTTGTGGCAAATTGTGAATTGCGATCAATACCCATTAGTGATTTCAAATGATGTTGCATATTATGTTATTCCCGTTGGTAAAAGTGATAAAATAGTAGACTACCAGTAAAAATATTGTAATATGGAATAAGTTTAAATAGGTTTAATTTTTTTGTGACTGAAAATGACTAAGGAAAAAGAATTATCGCCCGGTATGGCTCAATATTTACAAATTAAAGAACAATACAAAGATTATTTATTGTTTTATCGTATGGGTGATTTTTATGAGCTGTTTTTTGAAGATGCCAAAATTGCATCGTCAGTGCTGGATATAGCATTAACCAAAAGAGGTAAAGCATTTGAAGCAGATGTTCCAATGTGCGGCGTGCCTTTTCATGCCTATGAAAGCTACATGGCAAAGCTGATAAAAAACGGTTACAAAGTTGCCATTTGTGAGCAGATGGAAAATCCGGAAGAAGCTCGGAAACGCGGTTATAAAGCGGTAGTCAGACGAGAGGTTATAAGGCTTGTTACCGGAGGAACAGTCACAGAAGATTCTATTTTAGATTCACGTAAAAATAACTATTTGCTCGGAGTATCCAGAAATGGTGCAGTTCTTGGTTTAGCATGGGTTGATTTATCTACCGGTGTATTCTATACCCAAGAAATTGCGGTTAGTGCTAAAACCGAGGCTACGGAATTATATGGCGTTTTATCGCGCTTATTGCCGGAAGAAATATTAATTGCCGATTCGTTACTGGAAAAAACAGATTTATTTAAACTACTGAATGAATATCGTGAAAAATTGTCGGTTTTACCGCAGGCTCGCTTT
>CADBMG010000059.1 GCA_902795745.1 uncultured Pseudomonadota bacterium | reverse complement strand
TAATAAACAAAAATCAATATATTATTACGGAAAATCAAGTAGATAATACACATTATGTGATATTTTTTTCTATTTGTCAATATATTTTTATCACGAAAAATATTTAATAGACTTACATAAGAATATGGTCATCATTACCACTCAAGGTAGTGACAACCATATTTTGTAACAACAAACCGTTATCAATCAAACAATGGAATACCACGAGCCAAACGAATACGTTGCTGTTCAATTGTAGTTGAAAGATTGAGCTTTCCGCTCTTAATAATTCCCCTCACCTGATCACCCTTACTTGAATCTGGATTGGCAAACACTGCCTCAACAACTGGGCGCCGCGGTACACCGACCAATTTTTGATGCAGTACCGTCAAAATACCATTGCCGACCAAATCGTATGCCATATCCTCAGAAATACCGCTGGCGGCAGCATATTTAACCATAGACTGAATAGCATCAGTTACAGTAGCAGCGTGAATTGTGGTTAATACCAAGTGACCGGAAATAGCGGCACGCATAGCCTCTGATGCAATTGCCGGATCACGAACTTCACCCAAATAGACATAACGCGGCTTAGAACGTAAAATTGATCTTAAACCTTTTGACCATGAACCTCCGGGAGGCGTTGTTTGCTTACAAATTCCCAACTCACCATTAACCGTATGATAAATACCGTCAAGAGGCATTTCTACCGGATCTTCCAATGTAAACGCATACCCACCGTCACGAATCAAAAACTCACGCAATAAAGCAGATAGTGTTGTTGTTTTACCCGAACCGGTAGTTCCGGCAAGCAATATTAATCCTGCCGCGCCACTAAGTGATTTCAAATAATTAAGAAGCTTTTCTTCAATTCCCAATTTATTTATATCCGGAACAGTGTGGGGCATTTTACGAGCACAAAATTGTTCACCTTCCAACGTTTCGGTACGTTCAATACGATAATGTAGCCCTTTATATTTAACCAGATAACTGGTATTATCGCCATCAAATGTATCTTTCAATGCCTGGTAAAACTCGTCAAAATCATCGGGACGTGTTGCAACCAACCCGCTCGGAGTTTTTTTACCCCAAATATAAGCACTGCCATCAGGAATAATGTAAATATCCGAAAAATCAGTATCGTTAACTGTTGCCATTTTATAAACTCCTTTTCTATCGCATATATATTGTATATGTTACACATTTTTCTTAAATTAAAGTTAAGGCAACGTTTTGAGGCACTGAGAGATTTTCCGTATTGTTATTCATAAGCAAAGTTATCCACAGAAAACTGTTTATAAAATTCCTCCCTAATCCCTGAAAAATTCAATAGTATCCTTAAGGAAACCACAAAAAATACGATATAATCGTTTACGGTTTTACTATGAGATGTTAGCCTTGTTGCAGAACTAATTTTAATGAAGGTGAACTAATGAAAAAACTATCTACTTTAACGGCTGTGGCAGCTATTTTTGCAGCAACTCAAGCTCATGCAGCCGGCTATCAGCTCAATGAAATGTCAACCACCGGTCTCGGACGCTCATTTGCAGGTGTCGGCGTTGTAGGTGATGACTATTCAGCTATGGCTTATAACCCTGCCGGTATGACATTGATTAAACGTTCCGGTGTACAAGCCGGTTTGGCCTTAACGGAAATTGCTTCCAAGGCCAAAAGCCAATATGGTACGGATAAAATGGATTACTTTGTACCACTTCCGAGCTTTATGAGCCAATACAATTTAAATAATAAATGGTTTTTCGGTGCAGGTGTTTACATTCCGTACGGTTTGTCAACAAAATATAAACACGACAGCCATGTAGCATCGCATCAACCTAGCGGTGCCCGTAAATCTTACTTAGAAGTGGTTGATTTCAATCTTTCTACCGCATATCGTTTTGATAATGGTTTATCCTTAGGTGCAAGTGCTATTTTACGTTGGATTGAAGGTCAACTGACCTCTAATCTGAATAATCCGATGTTAGGAGGTTCTTTTGGCTACAATGATTATCGTGTAAATGGCTGGACACACGCATTCCAACTCGGTGCAATGTATGAATTCAATGAAGATACCCGCATCGGTTTGGCTTACCGCTTCAAAAGCACCCAAGATCCGAAAGGTAAGCAATATTTATACTTTTCTCCGACTGCACAAGGAGCTTTGGGATTGGAAGAATTTTATCGCTTGCATACAATGTCCAATCCAGAATTACCGGCAAGCTGGATTTTATCAGGCTTCCACAAATGGAACGAAAAATGGGCAACTGAAGCAACGGTTAAATACATTCAATGGCACCGTTTCTATGTATTCCCAGGCAACGGCTATGATGTTCCGGCCAAATTGCAAGCATTGGGTATTAACGGCAATTACGACGTTGATTACCGTTGGAAAGATGCTTGGACAATCTCTCTCGGTCAGGAATATTATATGAATGATAATTGGACACTACGTGCCGGTACTGCATGGGATCAATCCCCATCGGCAAACAGCAACTATCGCTCCAATCGTATTCCGGATACCGATCGTATTTGGCTCTCTATGGGCGCAAGCTACGCGATTGGCAATCATCAGGTTGACTTAGGTTATGCCCACTTGTTCATGATGCATGGCAAAACCAGAAACAATCCTGGTGGTGATTTAGATGTGGAATACCACAATCACAGCAATATGTTTGCTTTGCAATATCAATATAAGTTCTAAACAATAGAGCTTTCATTATTAACCTATTAAGCTGTCTTCTACGGACAGCTTTTTTGTTGCCTATAACCTGATATTTACACTTGCTTTTCACTCCTTGATGATTAAACTCCATTATATAATTTTATGGAAAAGGAGATATGATATGCAAAATATCGGAGTTATCGGAACAGGCATTTGGGGTACGGCACTGGCATTAACCGCCACTCGTGCCGGTAATAATGTTTTGTGCTGGGCACGTGAACCAGAAGTGGTTGAAAGTATAAACTATGCACATGTAAATAAACTGTTTTTACCGGATATTCCTTTGCCAGATGCAATTAAATCCACCGGTAATGTTGCCGATGTTTTCGGTTTTGCCGATATTGTTTTATTAACGGTTTCTGCTCAATATACCAGAATCACCATGCAACAAATAAAACCTTACTTGAAAGATTCTACCATTTTGGTACTTTGCGCCAAAGGTATAGAACAATCTACAGGAAAAATGCTCTCTGAAATTGCCGCTGAGGAAATTCCGGAAGCAAAACTTGCCGTTCTCTCCGGTCCGGGATTTGCCGTAGACGTTGCTAAACGCAAAATCGCTTCGGTTACCATTGGCTGCAAAGATGAGGAAATTGCAAAAAAATTGACGCAAACTCTCGGCACAACCTATTTCAGACCATATTTAACCACCGATATTATAACACCGCAAGTTGGAGGCAGTATTAAAAACGTTATTGCTATTGCTTCCGGCATTGTGGAAGGTGCTTGCTTGGGTGATGGTGCACGCGCGGCTCTGATTACCAGAGGTTTTCATGAAATGGCACGTTTTGCCCGTGCTATGGGAGGCAATTTGCCGACAATGATGGGAATGTGCGGTTTGGGAGATTTGGTTTTAACTGCCAGTTGTTCGCAATCACGCAATTTCAGCTTCGGCTACGAAGTCGGAGTTTGTGGTTCTGCTGAAAAAATATTAGCTGAAAACACTCGCACGGTTGAAGGAATATATACCGCCAAAGCAGTTGTCAAAAGAGCACACGAGCTAGGTATCGAAATGCCTATTTCTGAAATGGTTTATCGTCTTTTGTTTGAGGGAATATCTTTACAAGAAGCTATGGAAAAGTTGCTCTCGCGCCCTTATAAAGAGGAAGGAATTTAATCACTCTTTTCTAAAAATTCACGCAACTTCGGCAAAGCATTTAATGCATCTTGTCGTCCCAACTGATATACTTCTCGTAACACATTAAGATTCTTCTCCATGTGCTTGATTTTGATTAATTTACTTGGTTGTATAACAAAAACTTTACCTTGCTCTGATTGCTGCTGTATATATGTCAATTCATCATTATACATTAAATGACGACTGCCAATTGCTTCCGCAAATTTTGGAAAACGATGATAAATAATTTTTGCCAGTTTACTCAATTTATTGCGACTTTTTTGATAACCCATCTCACGAGTTTGCACCACCACACATTTATCATATCCCAATTTTTGAAATGCTTTGAGCGGAATGCTGTCAGCAATACCTCCGTCAAGATAAGGCACATTATTGATGTAGCTTATGCGTGAGACGAACGGCATTGATGCCGAAGCTCGCAAATACGGCATTTTTGTTCGTAACTCATCACAATAAATGTATTCTGCTTTTCCGGTCTGCAAATTCGTAACCGTTACATAAAACTTGGTATCTGCTGCTTCAAACGCTTCATGATTGAACGGAAACAACTTTTCCGGCAACTCATGGTAACAAAACTCCTCTCCTACCATATTGCCTGTCGTCAACCATGAATACCAACTCATATAACGCCTGTCATTAGCATACTTCAAAGTGTAATTAATACTCCTGCCACGTTGTTTGGAAATAAAAGCACAGCCGTGAATAGCTCCGGCAGAAACACCTATAACCCCATCAAAATGAACATTATTTTCGTTAAATACATCTAGAACTCCGGCAGTATAAATTGCCCGATGCGCTCCGCCTTCCAAAACCAAACCGGAACTCATTGTTTGTCCTCGCAATTAAAGAGCTGATTAAGTTCTACAGTTTCAATTTGCTCAAATGTTAAACTCTTTTTTCTCCGCTGTTTATGTGCATAAGAAATGCAATATCCCTCAGTAAGTTTACCGTTTTTGTAATAGACTTTACCCCGTTGCCTTCCTTGTGGGGTAAAAAAATTCTGCCAACCGTCAAGCAAACCGTTCTTATAATTCGCAAATATCTTAATGGTACGGTTATCATAATAAACCTTATCCATACCATGTTTAACACCCATTTTATAATAGGCACGCTCCATTAACTTACCTTCGTTATTAAAATATGTCGACAAACCATCGGCATAACCTTCTTTATAATTAATGATGGTTTTATACTCTCCGTTAGGCCAAGTATCGTATATTTTACCGTTCAAAGGTTGTTTATCTTTGTCAACGCAATAAAATCTTTCTCCCACCGCCTCACAAGTATGCTCAACCTTTTGCTCATCAGCATTAGCGGAACAAGTAAAAAACAAGATCACTAAAAATGTTATAACATATTGTTTTAGCATAGCATTATCCTTTAGCACTTATGATATACCTATTTTATCAATTTTCAAGCGTCTTGTATTGTTATCAGCATAAAAAAACACCTACGCCTTTACGCATAGGTATTTTTTTACACTTACCTTAATATAAGTTTATTCAAATCTGTGCGGCATTTGCGCTTCTGTTTGCATTTGCTTAATAAAATCATCCAGCGACAATACCTGTTGTTTTTCACTGCCTAAACGACGAATTGTTACCGTATGATTTTCCTTCTCCTTGGCACCAACCACCACAATCACCGGCACTTTGGCAAGCGAATGCTCACGTACTTTATAATTAATCTTTTCGTTGCGCAAATCGGTTGCTACAGTCAAGCCTGCTTTTTGCATAGCCTCAGCCACTTCACGTGCATAATCGTCAAAATCACTGACAATTGGCGCCACAACAGCTTGCTGAGGTGCTAACCATAACGGTAATTTTCCGGCATGATGTTCAATCAAAATACCTAAGAAGCGCTCAATTGAACCGAACAATGCACGGTGCAACATTACCGGCTGATGTTTTTCTCCATCTTCGCCAATGTAGGAAATATCGAAACGTTGCGGCAAATTCATATCCACCTGAATTGTACCGCATTGCCATTCACGACCTATTGCATCACGTAAAATAAATTCCAACTTCGGACCGTAAAATGCTCCCTCTCCCGGATTTATTTCATACTCATAACCATGTTTTTCTAAGGCATTAGCTAACGATTTTTCACACAAATCCCAAATTTCATCACTTCCGATGCGATAAATACTATCCGGACGTGTAGAAAGGTATATTTTGATCTTGTCAAAGCCAAAATCCTTGTAAATGTCAAAAATCAGCTTCATTGTTCTAATGCATTCTTCTTCCATTTGCTCCGGAGTACAGAAAATATGGGCATCATCTTGCGTAAACTCGCGCACACGCATCAACCCCATCAATGAGCCGGAAGCCTCATAGCGGTTAACCTTACCGAATTCGGCCAAACGCAGCGGCAAATCGCGATACGACTTCACTCCCTGTTTATATACGAGCAATCCACCAGGGCAATTCATTGGTTTAACGCAAAACATACGACCATCTTCGGTTTGACCGGAGTAGTTATGCGCTCCGTATTTATCCCAGTGACCGGAAGTCTCCCACAACACGCGATCCATAATTCGCGGCGTAGAAATCTCGTAATATCCATTATGTTCCTGACGATTGCGCATATATTCAATCAACTTGCGATACACACGATAGCCTTTGTCATGCCAAAAAACAGCACCGGGCGCATATTCCGGTTCAAAATGGAACAAATCCATTTCTTTTCCTAACTTGCGGTGATCACGTTTAGCTGCTTCTTCAAGCATAGTCACATATGCATCCAAGTCTTTTTTGTTTGCCCAAGCTGTTGCGTATAAACGTTGCAACATTTCATTATTGGAATCACCGCGCCAATACGCTCCGGCAACTTTCATCAATTTGAATGCATCACCTACTTTAGCAGTAGAAGGAACGTGAGGACCGCGACATAAATCGGTATAATTTCCCTGACGATAAAGAGAAATAATCTCTCCTTGCGGCAAATCTTCAATAATTTGCACTTTATATGTTTCGCCTTTATTCTTAAAAAATTCAATAGCCTCCTCACGCGGCATTACGATTCGCTCGATTTTCTCATCACGTTTCACAATCTCGTGCATTTTTGCTTCAATCAATGCAAAATCTTCCGTCGTAAACGGCTCTTTACGCGCAAAGTCGTAATAAAAACCATTTTCGATTGCCGGTCCTATTGTAACCTGTGTATCAGGCCAAATTTCTTGCACAGCTTCGGCCATAATATGAGCACAAGAGTGACGCAAAATATGTAAACCGTCCGCGTCTTTGGCGGTAATAATAGTGAGTGTGGAATCGGCAGTTATCGGGGTTGTCAAATCTTGCAAAATATCATTAACTTTAACGGCTAAAGCCGCTTTTGCCAAACCAGAACTTATCTTTTCGGCAATTTCCAAACCGGAAATTCCTTCTTTTTCTTCCATAACACTGCCATCAGGCAATTTAATTTTAACCATTTTTTTCTCCGATTTCACTATTAAAACTTATTTTTCCTGGTTTAATTCATCATAAACCACAATTGTTTTATCACACATTATTTGTTTTGTAAAATGTTCTTTTACATTTTTTATTGCCGCAGCACCGATTTTTTCCCTTTCTTCGCTTGAAAGATGCAATGCCCAACGGATGGCTGCTGCCAAATCATCGGCATTTCCGCTTTCAAACAACCTACCGGTAACTCCGTCAATAATAGTTTCTTTTGATCCGCCAATGTTTGACGCAACCACAACGCGTCCCATTGCTTGTCCTTCAATAGCTATACGACCGAACGCTTCCGGATCAAGCGAAGTAGATAACACAACTTCAGAAATCATCATCGCCGCAGGAACATCACTGACATGACGGATAAACGTATATCTGTCCGTCATACCGTATTTGGCAATCATCTCGTGCAACTCTTCGGCATACTTTACCCGACCTTGATCATCACCGATTAACAAACAATGGAAATCTTCATCCTTTATTTTTGCAAGAGCTTCAATCAACAATCTTTGACCTTTCCAACCGGTCAGGCGACCAATCAGCGTAACCAACGGCTTATCTTCCGGAATATGATTTTCTTCCATTAGCTTAATCATTCTTTCGGCAGTTGTTGTTTCCACATTGAAATTTTCCATATTCACACAACGGGCAATCAGACGAATTTTCCCCTCATCAGTACCGTAATTTTTGATAATATGCTCCTTGATATGATTGGAAATTGCAATTACTCTCTCCCCCAAAGTCATAACTTTGTTGTATATCTTCTTAATCCCCCACGGACCTAGTCCATAGGTGCCGTGAAATGTAGTCATAAAGTGCACGCCGCAACGTTTCGCCGCCCAATAGGCACTCCAAGCCGGAGCACGTGAACGAGCATGAACAATAGTTACACCATACTCTTTGATAATTTTTGACAGACGCCACGAATTAATATATAATTTGAATATATTTTTTGTTTTTAGCGGCAAGGTAAAGTGTTTGACTTTCATTCTCTCTAAGTTGTACGCCATGCGTCCTCCGGCAGAAGCAACATAATTTTCAATGCCACGCTTTTGTAATTCGGAAGCTATTTCTATTGTACCAAGTTCTACTCCCCCCTGATTAAGCTCGGGTAAAACTTGCAATATCACCATTTTTTTTGCATTATCTGCCATATTTATACCCCTATTATCATTAAAATTCAGACGCAGTTTAATGCAATTTTTCCGTTTTTTCAAAGGTTGACACCGATTTATGCACATTGCAATAATGTTAACTTATGAGAAAGGTAGAACAATGTAATAACAGACATTAGCACTGCAAGAATAATTTTTCAAAAAAATGATACACAAAAACGCCGAACATATCATCCGGCGTTAACAGCTTTTGCTTTTCCAGAAAAAAATTATTCCTGATTATATGCTTTAGCCTGTTTTTTAGCTTCTTCCTCACTACGAGCAACGTTAACCAAAATGGTTTGCGTAACTTCCGGATGTAAATTGATTTTAATTTGGTAAATACCCAAATCTTTAATCGGCTTTTCCAGATATACATAGCGACGAGCCACATCATAGCCGGCATCTTTAATAGCACCGGCAATATCACGAATTGTAACCGAACCATAAAGCTGACCGGTTTCAGCAGCCTGACGAATCAATACGGCATTAAATCCGTTCAATGACTCGGCAACTTTGGTAGCCTGTTCCAACAATTCCTTATTGTGTGCTTCCAATGCAGCCTTTTGCGCTTCAAAATAAGCCATATTAGCTTCAGTTGCGCGCAGAGCTTTCTTTTGCGGCAATAAATAGTTACGGGCAAAACCGTTTTTAACATTTACCTTTTCGCCCATTTTGCCTAATTTTTCAACGTGTTCAAGTAAAATAACTTCCATCTTACCCTCCTACATAGCCACATACGGCAACAGAGCAATATAGCGAGCGCGTTTGATGGCGCGAGCCAATTCTCTTTGCTTTTTTGCTGAAACAGATGTAATGCGGGAAGGAATGATTTTACCTTTTTCCGATATATAGCGAGAAAGCAATTTTACATCTTTGTAATCAATCTTGATAGCGTTTTCGCCGGAAAACGGGCAAGATTTTCTCTTAAAAAATGATTGTTTCGTTGTCATTGTTTTTTCTCCTACTCAGCATCAACATTATCAGTTGTTTCTTCGTCAGAAGCGACTTCATTGTTGAAATCGTCAACTCTTACGGTCATATAACGAATGATGTCTTCGTTCAAACGAACACGTCTTTCATATTCCGTAACGGCTTTGGCCGGAGCAATGATATTCAACAAAACATAATAACCTTTGCGGTTTTTCTTAATGCGATAAGCGAGATTTTTCAAACCCCAGTTATCAACTTTTACAACCTCTCCGCCCTCACTGCTGAGAACAGCTGTTAATTCCTCAATCATAGAATTAACTTGTGCGGCACCGAGATCTTGACGCGCGATAATCACGCTTTCATACTTTGCCATATTTTTTATCTCCTTATGGATTACTCAACAAACGGCAAACATTTATTCATCATAAACATCTGCCAACTCAATGTATAGCCGAACCTGCGCAAAAACAGAATCCGGCAAGGGACAACGCCAATATACATAAATAAATTAAAAACGCAAGCAAAAAATAAATTAATTGTCTTTTAACCGCAAATGGGTTACAATGAATTATATGCAACAGGGAGACTTTTGAGCATGTCACGGGCGGAAGATATTTTTCAAAAATTAATTTATTTCGGAGAAGATGCCTTGGATGAGTTTATTCGCGACAGGCAAACGGAAGAATTGTTTATGGACTTCAAACGAGCCGATTCAACCGGCAAACACGGTTGGGCTCTATGTAATGATGACCGGCGCAATTTAGCCAAATGTATCTCCGGATTCGGTAATTCGGAAGGCGGTGTCATTGTTTGGGGGGTAGAATGTTCGCGTGATACAGATGTCGGAGATGTGGCACAGGCTAAAATTAAAGTAGAAAATGTACACCGTTTTATGAGCTGGGTGGAAAATGCCATTTCCGGCTGCACCATTCCAAGTCACAATAAAGTGCGTAATCATATCATCAGTTGTGATAAAGACGGCAACGGATATTTGGCAACCTATATTCCGCGTTCGGAAGTTGCACCGCTGATGACAACGATGGGCAACCACATATTTATTCGTTCCGGCTCAAACAATGTTCCGGCGCCATATGCCGTAATTGCAGGTATGTTCGGACGCCGTCCGCAACCTGATATGGCTTTGCATTTAGAAAAACGTACGATTGAACTGCAAGAATATGCCGATGAAGATGTTCTTTATCCCAAAACAATAGATACTCCGCCGCAACGTTATGTAAAAATAGCTTTTGATATTATCGGTGAAAACAATAGCAATGTTATCGCCCGTGAGCTTTTTATGACTTGCACGACCGAAAGTTCCGGCAGTGAATATAATCGCGTACGTTTCATTGATTATAACCAAATGTTCGGAATGCAAAACATCGAAAATCACCTTAATCTGATAACCAAGCCTGATTTGCGTTTACCACCGCGCGGAATGATAAAATTCACAAGGATTGAAATTATGCTTGCGGAATTGGTAAATGATGATTTATTAATAAACGGCGTTATCGGTGCCGACGGAGCAATGCCGAAAGCATTTCGGATTGAGGCATCAAAAAATGCTTTGCGCTCGTTCGTGGCAAAGGCATTACGCGCCGAAGACAATAACGAGATGCTGATTAATGAGTTTTTTATTGATTTTGTGAAAGAAGTGGAATGACAGCAAGAGTAGAGATATTTACCGACGGAGCCTGCTCCGGTAATCCCGGAATTGGTGGTTGGGGAGCAATTCTGCGCTATAAAGATGTGGAAAAAGAATTAAGCGGAGGCGAAGAGCAAACGACCAATAATCGCATGGAACTTATGGCGGTTATTGAAGCGTTGAGTGCTTTGAAAAAAACTTGCAATATTTCACTATATACCGATAGTAAATACGTGATGTGCGGTATTACCGAATGGATGGAAAATTGGAAGAAAAACGGTTGGCAAACGGCTAATAAGAAAAAGGGTGTTAAAAATATTGATTTATGGCAACGTCTCGATGAGTTGTGTACGCAACATGAAATTCGTTGGATATGGGTTAAGGGGCACGCCGGTCATCCGGAAAACGAACGTTGCGATGCATTGGCTCGGCAACAAGTAGCTAAAATTAAAGAAAATACAACATCTTAGTTAACTTATCTTCAAACAAAGCTGCTTTATTACATCTAAACAAATATGCAATACTCTCTACCCTGATAATATGCACAAAATTGTGCTTACAATACTATTATTTTAATGACAAAGCCGTTAAATTGTTCTACAATCGACTGTGGTTTTTAACATATAGGTTCATTTTTTACAAATGTTATTGCATTTATTACTTAATACTTTGATTGTCGGGGCAGGATACGGTTTAATGGCTATGGCTTTTCGCCTGATGTATTCAGTTTCGCCGTTTTTTAATATGACATTGGGAGCAATAGCTGCTTTGGGGGCTTATGCAGCTTATGGATTGATTTCACTGTGTGATTTGCCCATGTGGATAGGTATTATCGGTGCAATCGGTATTTGTATTTTGTTTTCTTATTTTTTGGAAGCGGGAATTTACACACCGATGCGCAATCACGGCGCATCTTCAATGGTTTTGATGGTGGCATCTTTGGGTGTTTATACAATCTTTGAATCCGTTATTTTGCTTGCATTCGGACCACAATATCAAAATCTGGGCTCTATTCATTCTACCGTTACGGTACATTTGGGTTTTACCAGTATTCCGCTTGTTCAGGCTCTAACAATTATTACCTTTTTTGTTTGTTTTGCATTTTTAAACTACCTTTTACATCATACTTTTATCGGTTTAAAAATCCGTGCAGTAAATGACAGTGCTTCACTTGCCAACACTATCGGAATGAAAAATAATCGTATTATTTTATTAGTGGCTGTATTAACCGGAATTGTACTTGGGGTTGATGGTGTTTTAATTGGTTATGATACCGGCATGACACCGACAATGGGATTTAATTTGCTGTTCAAAGGTATGATTGGCGCCATTATCGGCGGATTAGCCAACTTGCGCGGAGCGTTCTTCGGTGCGTTATTCTTAGCATTTGCTGAAAACATCGGGGTGCTGATTTTCGCCTCCGAATGGCGCGATTTGATAGCTTTTGTTATCTTTATTACATTTTTATCTTTAAGACCGAAGGGTATTTTTCAAAAAAAGGAGATTAAATAAAATGAATAAATTTTTATTAAGTTTAATCGTTGTTACGGCATTAGCAGCATGTGATGACAATAAAAACAACCATAACGAGAATATTTCGGGGGGGTAACCGTTAAGTTGGGCGCGACAATACCACTAACAGGAGATTCCTCCGAGGTAGGACAAGCCACTAAGGCCGCGCTTGAAATGGTTTTAGATGAGATGAAACAAAAAAATCTGAAATATAATTACCAAATTGTTTTTGAAGACAACCAAATGAACCCACAAAAAGTTGCCACAACTATAAATAAACTTATCAATGTCGATAAAGCTAAAGCTATTTTGACGTTTTGGAACTTAATGGGAAATACGGCATCGGCATTGGCTGATCAAAACAGTATATTCTCACTTACTTGCTCAATCGGTGAAGATTCAACCAAAGGAAAATATAATTTCAACAATTATGCTTCCAATTACGAACAAGCAAAAGCAATGGTTGAAACATTAAAAAAGCACAATGTGAAAACTGTTGCTTTGTTCACGGATAATTCAGGAATGCGCCAGCAATATGAAGAAGTTAAGGATTATATGGCTAAAAACTCTGATATTCAGATTGTTTTTGAAGAATTCTTTAACCCCGGAGAAAAGGATTATAAAGCCGCAATTATTAAAGCATCTGCTAAAAATCCGGATATGTATCTATATTCCGGTTATAATCCATCAACCTACATCTTTATGAAACAACTCAAAGAAATTACCGGTAAAAATGATAACGTAACCACAATTGATATGTTCTTTGATATGGCTGTTAAAGACCGCGATATTATTGAAGGGTTGTGGTATGTTGACAGCAATTTGAACGGAACAAAAGAATTCCAAGATAAATTGATGAAAGAAAAAGGGTTAGTTTCACAATCTTGTACGGGTAATACAGCCGCAAACTTACAAATTATTGTTGCCGCTTATGAAAATGCTCCTGTTGAAGAAGGTCAAATACTCCCTAGCAATGATGCTGTTCGAGCTTGGATTTTTGATAACGTCAAAGATTTTGACACTTATGGCGGCAAAGTAACCGTAGTAAGAGATGGCCTATTTGATAAAGCTCCATCAATAAAAAAGATGATTAACCGAGAACCAGTCGAAGTTAATGATTAAAACATGAAAGGAAACAAAATGAAAAAATGGTTGTTAAGTTTATGTATGGTTTTAGCCCTAGCGGCATGCAAAGAGGAAAAGAAAGAAACAGCAAATGTTGATAATAAACCGGTTATCAAGATTGGGGCAGTTTTGCCGCTAACCGGAGATAACTCTGTTGTTGGCACTGCCGTTAAATCAGGTGCTCTTGCGGCGATTGAGGACAAAGCTCAAAATAACTTAAAATACCATTATGAGGCTGTTTTTGAAGACAACCAACAATCTCCGGCAAAATCAGCAACTGCAACCAATAAATTGATAATGATGGATAAAGCCAATATGTTACTTTCTTTCACTACTGGTATCGGGCGAGTTGTGGCTCCTTTGGCGGAAAATGCCAAATTATTACACATGTGTTCAACTCTAGAAGATAAAAATGCCACCCCGATGGGCAAAACGAGCTTTTTCCAAGGACCAACACTTCAAAGCTATCGCCAGTTGGTTTTTAAGGCTTTAAAGCAAGAGAAAGTCAGTAAATTGGTTCTTTTAGCCGCTAATGTCGGTGTTGCTTGCTCAGGTACGGAAAAATTGGCAGAAGCTCTGAAAAATCAAGGCATGGAAACAAAAGTTGAATGTTTTAATCCGTCGGATTTAGATTTCCGTTTTGTTATTCAAAAATATCAATCCCAAGGATTTAATCACTTTTACATCCAATTCTGGCCGCCACAATCCAATATTTTATTGCGTCAATTAAGTGAAAACAATGTTGCACCGAACCATATTTTTGGCTCCGGTATAGATGTGGATACAGATACGTCCCTTTATAATGATATACATAATTTCGGCGGCAATTCCGGCACACCGGAGTTTATCAACCGCTTAATGGAAGAATATCATCTCAATAATGTTTACATGGCAGCATCGGCATACGATTTGATAAGCCTAGCCATAGATGCGTTTGAGAATGTTGAAGATGTTAACAATATTGATGAAATTTTAACTTACATCAAAGAACACGCCACGCGTAAATGCTTATCCGGTGATTGCAAACTGCTTGATAATGGGTTTATTGCCAATAAGGCAGAATGGCGAACTTATAAAAACGGTAAGCCGGTCTTTTTGGGAGATTAGTTCTTATGGAATATTTGGTAAACTTAGCGATATTATTTGGCATATATTCAATGTTGGCATTGTCGCTCAATCTTTTAGTAGGCATGAGCGGACTGGTATCATTAGCACAAGCAGCATTCTACGGTATCGGGGCTTACGCTACGGCAATCGGCATGACTGCACTGGGTTTGGGCTTTTTCACCAGCATTATTTTAGGTATTGTCGTTAATGCCATTTTAGCTTTTGCGGTCGGTAAAATTTTAGCGCGAT
>CADBMG010000058.1 GCA_902795745.1 uncultured Pseudomonadota bacterium | reverse complement strand
CCTTTGGCACTGCTGATAGCCGCTCCGGCAGTCTCTTGCAAACTGCCCATAACATTATTAAGTTGCCCGTTGGCGTATCCCGCAACACTTGATTTTACATCGGCAAACAAAGCTCCACCCATAGCACCGAAGCCTTTCATTGAAACATTGCCGGTAATCGCCATATTAATAGCTGATTTAATGGCGGTTTGCTTTACATTTTCACCAACCTGTTTGACCATAGACATTATCTCTCCGGTATCAAATACCGGTAGCGGAATCATCGCCTGTGCCGAATATGTCCCGAAAGCTATAACCATTGCCGCACTTAAAGCAATTTTTTTAAGGTGTTTTTGCATTCTATTCATGGTTATGACCTCCGTCCATATTGTTTTCTATTTTAAGCTTATCATAGCTCCCAGACTAATAAAATACTTTTTTAAAAACCTAAGCAATATTTAAATATTTTGTAACAAATTTATCCTCTCCGTACTCGGCAATAAGCTGTTGTACAAGCAAAACATTTTTACGGCTTGAGTTATAGATACGCAAATATCTGCCCAATCCGCTCAAATCAACATCCAAAATTACCGACTCTCCGGTCGCCGGACGCGACAATAATATGGCGTATGGAAATTCACGATATGTTTTACCGAAAATAAAATCCATTTCGCTTTGGTTTAAGTTCCATGTTGCATAATCTTCAGCTTGAGCCTGCGGGTTGCGGAAGAATATAATAGTTTGGCATTGACCTCTGATTACCCCGCCTACACCAAGCTCATCAACAATATTCGGTTGTTGGAAGGCGCACAAATAAGCCTGACGTTTTTTACGTCCTTCTTGCAAACCTGTAATGAATGAATGGCGGAACATCGGGTGTTTGAGCATTGGAGCTGTTTCATCAATCATAATAAGCGACGGAACACCTGTTTCTCCGGTTTCGGTCTGAATACGATGCATAATATAACTTATGACCGCCGGAGCCAAAGTATCATCATCAAAAATGTGTGTAAAATCAAATGCCATAAAGCGCTTGGACTTCAAATCCAAACTATCGTTTTGACCGTTAAAAATCGGACCGTATTGTTCCGGATTAACCCAACGATAAAGTTCTCGACGCATTTTACCGGTCGGAGAAAAACAGCTTTTGTAAAGATTTTTCAACAATCTTTCTTCCGGACGTAAGTAATCAAATGCTGTGGTAACGGCACGTGCCGCTTCACGGTCAGCCATGGCATCATTTTCAACCATAGCAATATTTTTCATCCATTGTTGCAAAAAGTTCCGATTGTTTTTGGTATTCGGACAATCAAACGGATTAAGCGATACATTGCGATCATCGCCGTCAAAACCCACATAAGCACCACCGATGGCACGGGTAAAAATCTGTGCACCCAAATAGCGGTCGAAGAAAAATACGCGTAAATCCGGATGACGCATCGCTTGACCTGCCAAAAACGTCAATAATGTAGTTTTACCCTGACCGGTAGGTCCTATAATACAACAGTGCGCCACTGCAGCCTCTTCGCTGGAAACATGGAATTGAAAGCGATATGCCGAGCCTGACATGGTACGGAAAACCGTAATTGCACCCGGTCCCCAGTCACTTTTACTGAAACCTTCCGCAGGATGATCCATGGTTACAGCCATGGCAATTACACGAGAAAGGTAGCGATATGTTCTCGGATATGTATCATAGGTAGGAAACTGCGTAAAGAACACAGCCTGCGTAACCCAACCTTCGCGCACAGGAGTAACACCGAACGAACGGCAAATACGTTGTACTTCCGACTCACCAAAATCAATTTCTTCTTTACTGTGACCTTTCAAGATAATGGTTAAAGCGTATTCGCATAATGCCTGGTAATCGCTATCACTGTTATCAATCGCCGCCAACGCTTGTCCGTATTGCTCGGTTACGTTAAGCGAAAAACTGGTAACTTTTGCCATTTGTTGCTGTTGCGCCAATAAAATACGAGCTTCAGAACGAAACATCGGACGAATATTGTGCAAAATCACCAATTCGCTATCAATGGCGTTTAGGGAATAAATCATACTCTCATCCATTGCTTCGCCGCTAACACGAATCCCCATTGCCACTTCATAAAGTTCTTCATCGCCGGAGAAAAAGCGAATAATCCCCTCTTCTTGCGTGAAATGAATATGGTCGGCGGTTAACATTTCGCATAATCGCGCACCTTCGGTATCGCGGACCTTAGGTTGAGGCTTGCTTACCGGACTGCACAAATGCGCGAATAAATAAAACGGACTATCGGTCGGCGCACTATTTTCTGTTTCATACATCGGACTTACACCGTATTCTCCCAACGTTGAAATAAGACTTTGCGATGCGTAATTCAAATCTTTTAATGCATCTTTTCTATCAACAACCGAAAGCACCACGTAGTGCTTATTGCTGTAAACGCGGTTCATATTTTTATACCATATTTCCGATATTTTTTCCAATAACGGATTGTTGAACTCGCGACGTTCTTCTTCCAACGATACTCTGTCGCGTGTAGTAATCACACGACAAATAACCTGCATATTTGATAAGTCATCAATCCACGATTTTCGCGCCATCATCATAGAATAAACTTTTTCCGGAGTGGCAGATTCCAAATCTACACCTTCCAAGCGAAAAACACGGGCATATGAATTGTTACTGCACAAAATTGTAACACCGTCGCTCATCAATTTCATGAACGGCAAAAAGTCAGAAACACGCGACTCGCGTGGCTGAGGCAGCACCCAGTTACCAAAACGTGTGGCTAATAAAACGGCAAACGATGCGGCCGATAAAATACCGATTATCGCAACCGCGACCTGCATATTGCTCAAACCTTCAACGAATAAACTTGCAAAATCAAACTCTGTCATGGCGCAAACTTATTTCCCTTCACCGAATATAGATTTTTACTAACCTTATTTGACCGCCCGTAGGCCTGTAACATTGTGGACATATGTGGTTCTTTAATTCCATATCCGACCAATGCGGCATGAGCGATGATTATGCTTATTATAAAGAACAAAGGGTTAATATCTCCTAAACCGATTCCGATAAACATTACCGGAAACTGAATTCCTAAATTGATTACTGCCGGAACAAACGGAGCGAATAAAAATTTAGGAGGTTGGGCAACAGCTTTTAAAATTTCTTCTCTCATTTGTTACTCCCTTGCAAAAATTGCCGTAACTCTGCCGCAACCGTTTCGTCATGAATCTCCGACGCAGATAAGCTACTGATTGTTTGCGGCGCAACATCATTCTGCCGACGACGCAAATCACTTTTGTTTTGCAGCAATAATTCAGCTGATTTCATTTTTTCCAATTGATCGCGAATCGCGGCATTTTCCTGAGCCTGAATGATTTGTGATACTTCCGCGACATTTTGTGCACTGCCGTCACCGGCTTCCGGACTGCGCGCCATCATTTCATCAATCTTTTTCAGATGTTTTAAGGATATTGTACTGCGCGCCTGCAAGCGGTACATAGCGGTATTTTGGTCACCTGCCGCAATCTGCGTGCGATTGCCGCCAACTTCTTCAACATAAGCCTGACATGGAGCTGTAAAAAAGAAAAACAATATCAGTATCATCATGGAAAAATAAATATTCTTTCCGTTTTTTTCGGTCATCCTGAGGAGGTTGCTCGCAACCGATGTGAAAATCTCCGTACAATAATGCGGTAAACCTCTGCTATCCTGACAAGAGGTATGACCTCGACGTAAAAAGCTCCTCATGCAGAGCTGCCTTAATAATCGGACTAGCGTTCGAGGATGCTCACACTCATTACATTCGCTCAGCATGACAGATGAAGATGCTTTGAAGTGAAAAATACGCAACAAACTAACGTCATGTTCGAACGAACCATCCTTGCATTCACTGATAATTCCGATAACAGAAAGTATTTTCTTCAAAATAATATCCATTTTTTCCTCAAACAAAAACTTATACAGCTTACTGTGGTCTTTCCTCATCGCTAAACTGCTTACCTGAAGCATCGACATTCTGATTTGCGGCCATTTCCTCATTAGTGCTTTGATAACTCACGACCGAGCCGTCATCATTAATACCACCGATCCATGCTGCCGAATTTTCTTTAGCCGTCATTGTATTAACCACAAATACCACAACAGAGAGCAAGAAGCAACAAAATACTATGGTACAAAATACCGGCCACTTAACTTTACCGAATATCGCGGCAAATGAAAACACAATCAGTGCCAATCCGGCAATGATATATGCCACTTTACGTAACCCATCGCCAATATAACCTGCCCGGCAGGCAAGTTGCTTAAAGATTGAGCCTTCTTTACAAATCCCCATTCCAAAATCATTATCAATCCCTTGTGCTACATCTTCCACGTTTGAAACATAGCCGCTGGTGGTGCTACCTTCTGTTCCTTCGCTCTGTCCTCCGGCAGAATTTCCACCACCGCTTTCTCCCGAACCATCTGTTTTGTTACTGCCACTCTTATCTACAGAATCGTAAACGCTGTCAAATTTCTGAGGAGCTGTATCTTTTACACTGTATTTATCCAAGATTTCAGATGCAGTATCATTTTTTGTTTTCACGCAGGAGCAATTTGCAGGATTCAAAACTTCGCCTGCACCACAAGTCACGCTACTGCAATCTCCTGATTTTTTAGCACTACTTTCCGCATTCTTTTTTTGGATAGCTGCATAATCCTTTTCTAACTGCGCATAAAGCTCAGGTTGCATATTCTTTAACAACGGATCAACAGTTTCTGGCGTAGTAGGACGGAGTGAACTTTTAGTTGTACTATTATAACAATTAGGTCCTAATTTTTTATATCCGGCAGGACAATCTCCACCTTCGATATAATAGCCATAATAAGCAAGATCATACGCCCACACATCCCCCACTACTATAAAACTAGAAATTATAGTTAACATTAAGGTAATTATAGACCATTTTAATCCCTTAAAGGTCTTTCTATGCTGAGCGGACTTGTTTGCATAAGTATCTTCTGACATAAGCCCAACATTCATTGCACTCTGTGCAATAGTTCTTATATTATGCTCCTCAGAATGACAAATTTCTT
>CADBMG010000057.1 GCA_902795745.1 uncultured Pseudomonadota bacterium | reverse complement strand
TTTGCCGCTGCTAGATTGGAACCGTTTGCAAAATAATGTACGTCTGCAAAAATATATAAAAGCGGAAGCTTTAGCAAATTATAAGCAAACCGTTTTAGATGCGGTTACCGAAATTAAAAATGCACAAACTGCATATTATGAAAACCTTTCGGCACTACAAAATAGAGCAAGAGCCCTGCAAAATATGCGCAAAGCAGCACAATTGACGCAAAAAAAATATGAAAACGGCTTGATTGAATTTTCCCAAGTTGTTCATACTCAACAAAATCTTATCGCCGCCGAACAAGATTTTGTGGCAATTAATACACAGGTTTTGCAAAGCTTAACAGCCTTTTATAAAGCTGTTGCCGCTCCGGTAAATTGATGATTATTAAATTGCGAGATAAGCACTGAAATATGACCGCTAAATATAAAATTTCATTTTTTTGCTATTGGAAAATATTTCGGGTTAATTTTAAATAATTTTTAATAAATATACATACCTGAATGTATAAAAAAAATATTGCATTTCTAGTCAAAATTGCTATATACATACTGCTTAGTATGAATATTTTGCAAAGGATTAATACGATGCGACGAACAAAGGCTGATGCCGAGCAAACTCGCCAAGATATTTTAGCTTCGGCTATGGATATTTTCTGTGAAAAAGGCTATTCCAAAACTACCTTTGATGAAATTGCCAAGCGTATAAACTTAACTAAAGGTGCAGTTTATTGGAATTTCAGAAATAAACCTGATATTGTGGCCGCCCTGATTAATGATTTTGCCGAAAAGCATTTGGTGCTTATTCGTAACTTTATGGAAGCACGTAATGAGTTGGAATTCACCGACATTATTGATATGGAGCTTCTAATTAATAAACACATCAGAGAAGATGAAAAATTTTCAAAATTTTTGTTTTTCATTACCAGTCAGATGGAGTGGAGCGAAAGTATTATCAGTAAAGTCCGTCCTTCAATTGAAAAAACGCAAAATATTGGTCGCAGTTTGATGTATGAGAGCCTGTTAGGTTTACAAAAACGCGGCAAGATTCGTGATGATGTTGATGTGGTTATGATTGCAGAATTGCTCAGAATGATGTACAGCGGTTTGCTTGAAGGCTATTTTTCTAAACGACTAACGTATGATTTTGATGATGCGGTACGTACCGGTTTCAATTTGATTTTCAACAGTATTAAAACAGAGAGTGAAAAAGATGAAGATTAATTATCCTAATTTAAAAGAAATATCGAAAAAAATTGCCTTATTTATATTTTGTGTTGCCATTGGCTGGTATTTGAAAGGGCGTCTTTCACCAAGTGCCAATATGATGGGCTATGGCGGAGAAGTTTACGTTTTGGCACAAGGAGCAGATAAAAAAGATATTTCTTCCTTCAATGATAAAATTTCTTACATTGAAGCAATTAATGAAGTGAGTATTCTACCGCAAGTTACCGGTACGGTAGAAAAAGTTTTGTTTGATGAAGGAAGTCTTGTGACTGAAGGACAGGTTTTATTTGAAATTGATTCTTCAAAATACGAAGCAGCATACGATTTGGCAACAGCTCGTTTGGACAGCGCAAAGGCTAATTTAGTTAAAGCAGAACGCGATTACAACCGCCAAGTTAAATTGAGCCAAGAAAAATATGCCTCAAAAGCAACTTTTGATACATCAGAAAGTGCCTACTTGCAAGCAAAAGCTGCTGTTGAAGAAGCCAAAGCCAATTTGGACGTTGCCAAAAAGGATTTGGATGAAACCAAAGTTACCGCACCTATTAGCGGTAAAATCGGTAAGGTTTTGGTAACAAAAGGCAACTATGTGGTGGCTTCGAGCGTTGTGTTGGCACGCATTGTTCAGGTTGATCCGGTGCGCATCAGTTTTTCACTGACTGACAAAGAAGTTGCTTCATTGATGCAAAAAGATTATGCCGACAAAGATTTGCAGGCACGTATTACTTTGGCAACAGGAGAAACCGTAAATGAAAAAGTGGTAAACAAATTTATAGATAATGCCGTAAACACCAATACCGCTACCATAACTGTATATACCGATGTAGCTAATTCCTCCGGTCGTCTAATTCCCGGTAATTATGTGCAGACAGCGATAACAGATAATGAGCCGAATTATAAAGTTGTTATACCGCAGACTGCCGTAAACTACGACAAGGATGGTGCATTTGTTTATATTGCCAAAATCAATGAAGAGACAAGCAAAGAAAATGACTGGCACGGAGTTGCCGAACAACGACGCGTGGTGCTGGGCGATGCTATTAACGGTAACGAACAAGCCGTTTTGAGCGGACTTAATGAAGGCGAAAAAGTCATTGTGCAAGGTAATGTAAAAATCCAAAATAATTCACCGATTAAAATCGGTATTTTAGCCGATAAATAGGGGGAAGAGAAATGTTTTCAAAGTTCTTTATTGACAGACCTCGCTTTGCCGTCGTAATTGCTATTGTAATGGCTCTCGCCGGTGTTGTTTCCGTTATGACCATGCCTATCGGCATGTATCCGGAAATTGCTCCGCCGGAAATCCGCGTTTCAACCACTTATCCGGGAGCAAGTGCCGAAACGGTGGCAAATAATGTCGGAATTCCGATTGAAAAAGCCATTAACGGTATCGAAAATATGCTTTATATGTCATCAAATTCGTATAACTCAGGTGCATATCAGCTTTCCGTAGCTTTTGAGACCGGTACCGATCCGGATATTGACCAAGTAAAAGTGCAAAACCGTATTCAGCAAGTTGTGGCAACATTGCCAAAAGAAGTGCAAGATATGGGTGTTACGGTGCAGCGGCGTTCGTCCGATATTTTGGCATTTTTGCAAGTGACCTCACCGAATGGCACTTATGACAGTAATTTTTTAAACAACTATGTAGAAAACAATATTAAAATTGCCATCAGTCGCGCTTATGGCGTAGGCGAAGTTAACGTTATGGGTTCGGCTATCAGTATGCGAGTATGGATTGATGCCGATAAAGCCACCGCCTTAAACATTCCTCTCGATACGATTAAGGCAGCTATTCGCAGTCAGAATGTTCAGCCGTCCCTCGGTTCGGTAGGTTCCGCTCCGGGAGATGGTAAGCAGGTATTAGTGTATTCTTTGGAAACAAAAGGACGTTTAAATGATCCGAAGGATTTTGAAAATATCATCGTACGCACGGCTGAAGAAGGTGGACTGGTGCGTCTTAAAGATATTGCGCGTGTCGAACTCGGCTCGGAAAACTATTTGCTGAACTCTACGGTGGACGGACAACCTTCCGTTTCAATTATGATTAACAAATCATCTGGCGCAAATGCCGTTAATGCTATGAAAGCCGTCAGAGCCGAGTTAGCAAAATTAGAGCGTTTTTATCCGAAAGATTTTGAAGTTAAAATCTTCGTAGATACCACGGACTTTATTTTGGCATCAATTGAAGAAGTCTTCTTTACCCTGTTTTTGACTTTCGGCTTAGTGGTATTTGTTTGCTACATCTTTTTACAAGATTGGCGTGCGACATTGGTACCGTCGATTGCTATTCCGGTTTCAATTTTAGCCACTTTTGCCGTGATGAAAGCATTAGGATTTAACCTGAACATTTTGACGTTGTTCGGTTTAGTTTTGGCCATAGGTTTGGTGGTTGATGATGCCATTGTAGTAGTGGAACGTTCATTATTCCTGATGCAAGAAGAAAACCTTTCACCAAAAAAGGCTGCAACCAAGGCTATGGAGCAAGTTTCAAGTGCAGTAGTTGCCACGACATTGGTTTTGCTTGCGATTTTCGTGCCGATTGCCTTTATGGGCGGAATTACCGGAAAAATCTATCAACAATTTGCCATAACTATAAGTTTTGCCATTCTATTTTCGTCGGTTAATGCGCTGACTTTGTCTCCGGCATTAGCTGCAACATTTTTACGACCGTTTGAAGAAAAAAAGAGCGGACCTCTCGGCTGGTTTAACCGTTTTATCTCCGGTATTACCAATAAATATTTAGTGGCGGTCAGTTATTTGGGACGCAAAATCAGTGTAATTGTATTTATTTTGGGAATAATAGCTATTTGCATCGGCTTTTTCCTTAAAGTTACGGCTACTTCGTTTTTGCCGAATGAAGATCAAGGTATAATTATGATAAATGTACAATTGCCGGAAGGTGCATCAAATGTACGAACTGAGGCGGTTAATCAGAAAATTATGGAAACAGCAAAGACCGAATCAGCTGTTAAATCAATAATGAATTTGGAAGGTTTCAGCATTATGGCCGGACAAGGAGAAAATGTCGGTTTTGGTGTTTTGAGTTTGAAAAATTGGAATGAACGAAAGGATGATAAAGATTTTTCAACCAATATATTAAAACGTTTGCAAGCTGTTACTTCTACATTTTCCGAAGCTAAAATTCAATTCTTCGAAATGCCGGCGATTCCGGGATTAGGTTCAACAAATGCCATGGATTTCAAAATTCAATCTGTTGAATCAACGGATATGAATGAGCTTGAAACGGTTGTCAACAACTTTACGCGCGCTGCTATGGCTATGCCGCAAATTATGTTGGCTTATTCTACTTACAATGCGCAAACACCTCATGCTTATATTGAAATTGACCGAGAAAAGGCCGAATCAATAGGTGTTGCTATCGGTACGATTTATTCTTCGTTACAAACTTATATCGGTTCAAGCTATGTAAATGATATTAATATTGGAACACAGGTTAATAAGGTAAAAATTCAAGCGGATTGGAAATATCGTAAAGACCTGAGCAGTTTGGATAAAATATATGTCCACAGCAGCAAAGGTGTTATGGTTCCGTTGGGCAGTTTAATCAAGATTAAAACCGTGTTGCTGCCGCGTGGTATTGAACGCTATAATCAATATCCGAGTGCAACGGTTAATGCTATGGCTAATATCGGGTTCTCCACCGGTGAAGCAATGAAAGCATTGGAAGATTTGGCTGTTAAAACTCTACCTAAAGGATATACTTATGCTTGGTCAGGTGCAAGCCTGCAAGAAAAAAATAACCAAGGTCAGATTTTCTACATTATCGCCTTTGCTGTTTTATTTGCCTATCTGTTCATGGTAGCGCAATACGAGAGCTGGACCATTCCGCTTGCGGTTATGTTGTCGGTTACCGGAGCAATGCTCGGAGCTTTAATTGGTCTGTTTATCACAAAAATGTCACTTAGCATCTACGCCCAACTTGGTTTGGTATTGCTGGTCGGATTAGCGGCAAAAAATGCTATTTTGATTGTAGAATTTGCCAGTGAAGCACATAAACGCGGAGCAACCGTACTGCACGCCGCCCTATATGGAACCAAGGAACGTTTCCGTGCTGTGTTAATGACGGCTATGACCTTCATCTTGGGTGTGGCACCGCTGGTCTGGGCAAGTGGGGCATCGGCAGGAAGCCGTGTTGCCGTAGGTGTACCGGTGTTTGCCGGAATGATTATCGGTACGGCGGCAGGGTTGGTTTTAATTCCTCTGATGTATATTCTGATTCAAACAATGACAGATTATCAAAAGAAAGAAACAAATGCCCAACCTCAGAATTAAATGCGCACAAGTTCTGCAAACTATTTTAGAGAATAAAGTATTTTTTGCCGAACTCAAAGATAATTTCAGCAAAGATGAGTTACCGTTTGCCAATATGCTGATTTTGACAAGTTTGCGCAATTGGGCAGGATTAAAGAATGTTTTACGTTTTTTCTTAAAAAAGAAAATTCCGCATAAGCATCGTCCTGCCGAATATTTATTACTGATGGCAATTGCCGAACTTTTACTTATGGATACGGCGCAATATGCCGTAATTAACGATACGGTACAAAATGTTCGCAAGGTCAGTGATAAATTTTTGAGCGGATTAGCAAATGCTGTTTTACGTAAAATTGCCGCAGAAAAAAGTATTTGGCAACAAAAGTTGCAACAATCCTGTTATTTACCGACGGACTTTTTACAGCTCCTCCGCGGATATAGCGACATGCAAATTGAACAAATTAATCGCAGTGTAAATAATATTCCTCCACTGGATATTACGGTAAAAGACAATCCGGATGTTTGGGCCGAAAAGCTCAACGCTGAGATTTTGCCGAACGGCAGTTTGCGATTGTCGGGCAACACCAAAATTACCTATTTGGAAGGATTTTCGGAAGGCAAATGGTGGATACAGGATGTCGCCGCGTCATTACCCGTACTAACACTGGACAGCATTAAAGGAAAAAAGGTGATTGATTTGTGTGCAGCTCCGGGGGGTAAAACCGCACAACTTGCGACAGGTGGAGCAAATGTCACCGCACTTGATGTATCTGCTGAGCGATTGGAAAAATTGCGCAGTAATCTGCAAAGATTAAAGATTAATAATGTTCAAACCCAAGTTATTGATGCAATTGATTTTATGCAAAATTCCACTGAAAAATACGATGTTGTTCTTCTGGATGCTCCATGCTCGGCCAGTGGAACTTTTCGTCGTCATCCGGAAGTTTTGCATATCAAGAATAGCGAAGACGTAGCTAAAGCCACTACCCTACAAGAAAAATTGTTAAATGTATGCGAAAATATAATTACCGTTGGCGGAATTTTGGTTTATAGCGTTTGCTCAATTGCCCAAGATGAAGGAGAAAGACAAATAAATAACTTCTTAAAAATGCATCCGAATTTTAAAATTGTACCGATTAAAACCGAAACTATAAGCTCATACGGAACTTGGGACGACAAGCTTATCACCGATAAGGGATGGATAAGAACGATGCCTTTTTACCATAAAATCAGCGGCGGTATGGATTCCTTCTTTATTTGCAAAATGCAAAGAATAATTTAATAAATTAGTGTTAGAGTATATTAAATTGATAGCAAGGAGGTGACAATGAATGCGGCATTAATGATTTTGTTGTTTGCAATTTGCGGTTTTATAGCAATGTATATATCATTTGCTCCGGTGGTAAAAAAATATATGCAAACGTTGCAATTTAAGATTTGGATGTTGCCGTTATGGTATGTCTTAACATTTTATACAGTAGGCAGTGTTGCAGCTTATTTTTTGCTCGATAACCATGATTTTATTGAACCGTTAACTTTTTCCAGAGCCATTTTACCAATTGGCTTGGCATTGATAATTTATATAGCCTCGCTTATCGAATCGCGTATCGGTTTCATGCTTACGACAGTTGTGGCTGTAGGGCTGGCGGTTTGGATGCAGCCGATAGGCGACGGTTCGCCGTTTCCGAAGTTGGATGTAAATATTGTACGTTGTGCCATTGTTGTATTCGGCGTAATTTTTTGTTTGTTATACAGGTTGATGAACAGTACAACTCAGGCCTTTGCCATTCCTTTATTGGCAATACTTTTCGGGTTGATAGTTTTGGGCATAATCGGAGCAATCCCGATGTTTAGTGCTTTATGTGCCACGATTCTTCTCGGTATACTGATGGCATTTCTCAATATCAATTATTATGGAGCAAAAATTAACATGGATTGCGGTTCATGTGCTGCTGTTGCTTTTTTGGTTTTTTATTTATTGATTTTGCAAATAGGCGAGTTTAGTTTTATGTCTTGCGCTGTTTTAACCGGTGTATTTTGGGCAGAATTGCTCTCGGCATTATGGTATCGCTATTTTGTCACTCATTCGGGAAACTTGCTTGAAAACACTTGTTATTATGAGGCTGCTACCAAATATTCACACCACATCCTAGCTATCAATATTGCAAAAATCTGTACAGTTAATGTATTTTTGGCATGGTTCCAGCTTTTTTCAGTCAATACATTTTCAATGCCGCTGATTACGTTATTGATTATTTTGTGGCTCAATAGTTCCTTCGGTCGTTCCGATAAAAACGAGCCTAAAAACCTAAAAGAAATTAATCAGGCGTTTGTAAAAGATTTAAAGCAAAACATTCAGGCTGCAAAAGATGCTCTGAAAATATCAAAAGAGGATAAATAACAATATGAAACTGTTTAGAACTTCAACTCCCGCAGCATCACTGAACGGACTATTCAGAATAACGGTAGTGGCATTTGAAGATAAGTGCAACTTGAATTGCGGATTGCGTTTTGCCGAAGTATTGAAACAAAATGAATTGTTTGATGTAAACTTTTTTAATGAGCCTTTTTCTAAAAGTTTTCTCAATTTGCAAGGACGTAATTTCTTCGATTTTATTGACCGTGGCAATAAAATTCTCAGTAGTACTCACTCTGATATTTTAGTTTGGGGATACGAAGAAGACGGTAAAATCCGCCTCAATTTTCAGGTAAAAAATCAATATGTTATTCCTAATCAATGGACCTTTTCACTGCTGGACAGTCTGTTTTTACCATTAAGTTATTTTGCAAATCCGGAAAAATTTTCCAATTCCGTATTAATGTTGATATATGCGATTATTGTCGCGGCAATAGTCCCCGTAACCGAAGAACAGCGTCGACATCAACCGCATATTTTAAGCGAGATTATTGCTATTTTAGCCAAAGATGCGGCTCCCAAAGATATTTCCCGCGAGTTTATGCCATATATTATGAATATGCTAGGTAAAATATATTTATGTAATACCGTAGAAAACTTAAGCGATAAAGATATTAAAATTATTTCCAATTTATTCGATGAAGCATTAAATAACCGTCAATATATGCGATTACCTATTTATTACGGTTGCGTATATGCAAACTTGGGACAATTGTACGCCAAAGCCTATTCCTCCGGCAAAGATAACAGCTTTGAATATCTCAAAATTGCCATAGCTAATTTTCAAGAAGCACAAAAATATCTTAATCGCAACTATCCTTATGATTACGGCATGCTTTCGTATCATTTGGCACTTTTGCATTTTGAATTGTGGAAACATACTCTTGACTTACAAGCTTTGCGTGATGCAGTTTCTCAGTTGCGTGATGCCGAAAAAGTATATTCTTTGGCACAGTTTCCACAGTCTTGGTGTCATGTTGAAGGTCTTCTCGGTTACTATTTAGCTTCGCTCGGTATGAGCACTAAAAGTGCAACAATTATGCAATTGGCGATTGACAGTTATAAAAATCAGCAAAGAATTTATGACCAAACAACATACCCGTCAGAATGGGCAGATATTCAGGAAAAAATAGGCAAGATTTATTATTTGCTCGGTAAACAAAACGATGATGAAAAATTTTTCTTAGAAGCAAAAAACTACTATAATTCCGCCATTTCCGTTTATTCCGATTTGAATATGAAAGCACAAATTAACGAAGCTAAAAAAATATTGAGCAAAATTAATGACTATTTGAGTTGAAATTCTGTACCGGAAAATTATTTTTTAAGCCACAGGAGAAAAAAATATGCTGAAAGATTCATTATCGTTAAGACGTTCTATTTATGCCTTGGATGCAGACACTGTTCTGTCTGACGAAGATATTATTAAACAGGTAGAACAATGTATAAAACATTGTCCTACAGCATTTAATTCGCAATCGGCACGTGTAGTTATCTTATTTGCCGAAAAGCATAAACAATTCTGGCAAATGGTAAAAGCCGCAATAGAAAAAGTTTCGCCGTCGGATAGACTTGAAGCAGCCGTAAAACGCCTTAATAATTTTGCAAACGGTAAAGGGACAATACTGTTTTTTGAGGATCAAGCCGTTTTGACACAAATGCAGCAAAAATTTGCTCTTTATGCCAAATCGATGTGGGATTGGAATCAGCAATCTAACGCTATTTTACAATATATGATTTGGCAAGTGTTGGCGGAAAATAATATCGGGGCATCGTTGCAACATTACGGCAATTTGGTAGAAGATGAATTATATAAGCAATTTAATTTGCCGCAAACATGGAAAATTATGGCACAAATGCCTTTCGGAAAAATAAAAGAGCCGGCTACTGAAAAAACTTTTGAACCATTGGAAAATCGTCTGAAAGTTTTGTGGTAAAAAGACTGGTAAATTTCCATAGTGTCAAGATATTGCTATGACTGAGGTTTATACTGATATAGCAACAAGAGTTTTGCTTTGCACGACACGCCGCTTTTTTGCCTATTTTTGCTCTATCATCTGTAAAAACTCTGTTTCCGCCAGTATTTTTATTCCCAGTTCTGCGGCTTTTTTGGCTTTGCTTCCGGCATCAGCACCAACCACCACCAAATCGGTGTGTGAAGATACCGAACCTGCTACTTTGGCTCCCAATTTTTGAGCCAATGCTTTGGCTTCTGCTCGCGTCATTTGCTCTAATGTTCCGGTAAAAACAATTATCTTTCCGCTCAACGGCGAATTATTTATCGCATCATCTACATAGTCTTCAACCGTCACATACTGCCGTAAATCAGCAATTACCTTTTGGTTATGTTCTTCGCCGAAAAATTCGACCATATCCTGAGCCATAACTGCTCCGATGCCATCAATAGCAACTAATTTTGCCGTTTCTTTATTTATCATATCGTTTTGCAAAGCATCAAATGATCCGTAATGTTTTGCTAACATCTGTGCCGTTGCCGCTCCTACCCGTGGAATACCTAAGGCAAAAATGAAACGCGGCAAACTGATGATGCGCCGTTCATCAATAGCTCTGAAAAGACGATTAAGTAAAACTTTGCCCCAACCATATCGCTTTTCAATATGCAAACCTTTGTCATCTGCAACACTGAACAAATCCCTTTCTTCCATTGAACCGTTACGTTCTTCCAAAGTAAAAATATCTACCGGATTTTTGATTGTACCGTCATCGAAAAATTCTTCGATAACCGTTATGCCTAGTCCGGCAATATCAAATGCTTCTTTCGATACAAAATGTCGCAAATGCTCCTTTGCTTGTGCCGGACAAGTCAAACCTCCGGTACAATACCAAGCAGCTGTTCCTTCTTCACGCATGGCATGAGCACCGCACTCCGGACATTTGGTAGGAAAAACAAAAGGCTCCGAGGTTGCAGAGCGATATTCCTTTTTTACTTCCACCACTTGCGGAATTACATCACCGGCACGCTGAATTACCACCATATCACCAATACGAAAATCCTTGCGACGAATTTCGTCTTCGTTATGTAAAGTAGCGTGCGAAACAATAACTCCGCCAACATTTACAGGCTCCAAATCCGCTACCGGTGTCAGAGCACCCGTACGACCAACCTGAATGCGAATATCGTTAATGCGCGTCAAGGCTTGTTGCGCCGGAAACTTATGTGCTATTGCCCAACGCGGAGTACGTGTTAAAAAACCCAAACGTTCTTGCAGAGCAATGGAATTAACTTTGTAAACAATTCCATCAATATCGTAAGGAAGGCCCGCCCTATTCACCGCCATTTGGGCAAAATTTTCTTCCATATCGCGCAATGAATGGCACATCTTATTGAGCGGATTTACAGGAAAACCCCATTCTTGCAATTTTTGGAAAAACTCACCCTGCGTTCGCCACTGAGGAGCAGAAACTTCTCCCCAAGTATAAGCCCACAAACTCAATTTACGCTCGGCAGTAATACGCGGATCAAGCTGTCTGAGCGAACCGGCGGCAGCATTACGCGGATTGGCAAATGGCTTTTTTCCCTGCTGTAACGTGCGCTCATTTAAAGCTAAAAAATCACGTTTTGCCATATAGACTTCACCACGAATTTCCAATATCTCCGGTACTCCGCTCGGCAATTGCAGAGGCAATTGAGGAATTGTTCGTAAATTGGCAGTTATATCTTCACCGACAATTCCATCACCTCGCGTTGCTCCGGATACAAACTTGCCGTTTTCGTAACGTGCGGAAAAAGACAAACCGTCAATTTTAGGTTCGGCCATAAAATCAATATCATCCGCCGTATTTAAAAAGCGCTTTACGCTCGTTACAAAATCAGCAACTTCCTCAATCGAAAAAACATCACCCAGTGAAAGCATAGGAAAACGATGCTCAATTTTATTGAACTTACTCTGAACCTTTGCACCAACACGCAACGACGGACTATCCTTACGCACCAATTGAGGAAACTTTTCTTCAATTGCCGCATTATAATGTTTCAAATCATCATACTCGGCATCGGTTAAATATGGCGCATCGTTTTGATAATATGCATTATCGGCTTTGGCAATTTCTTCTGCCAAACGTTTTAATTCGCTTTCGGCCTGTTGCTGTGTTAATTTATCAACGTCAATCATCTTTTTTCCCTGAAATTGTTACACTTTATGTGGTAATGATGCATAAATACAGTCACTGATGCGATTCGGCAAAATGGAAATCAGCCATGCCGCAAAACGCATAGGCCATGGAAAGGCAATTAATCCCACATCTGCGGCTACACGTTCGGCAATAATTTGTGCTGCTTTCTCAGCACTCATAAAAAACGGCATCGGACAAGTGTTTTTATCGGTAATTCGAGATTTCACAAACCCGGGACACACCACATTTACCTGTATGCCTTCCGGTCTTAATTGATTACGAAGTGCTTCTCCGTATGCTTTTATGCAAGCCTTTGTTGCACTATATGACGGACAAGTCGCCAAACCGTGATAACCGGCAATAGATGATGTGAGAACAATTGTTTTCATGCCTATTTTTTGATTGCGATAGATTTCCACAGCCGGAATAATCGTATTTAATACCCCTATAACATTAGTATCAAATGTGCGGTAAATATTATCTGTTGTCTCTTCGCCGGTAGAAATACCCGCATTGGCAAACACAGCATCAATAGGAGCAAGCTCATTACAAGCAGCCAACCATTTTGCCATTTGTTCGCGATTTGTAACATCTATTTGCGCCGTTTGCACAACAGCTCCGTACGATTCGCATTTTTCCTTAACCTGAGCCAAGCGTTCAGCATTACGTCCCCCTAAAAATAAGTAATGCGCACCATGTTCGGCATAATATATTGCCAACGCTTCGCCGATGCCGGAAGATGCTCCGGTAATAAGAATATTGGAAAAAATCGTCATAATCTGTCCTTTCCGCCAAATTTAATGTTGCAATATCAATACTATTTGTTTTATAATGCAAGACGATTTATTTTGCAAGAGGAAGATATGACTGATATTTTAGAACAATTGGATAAAGTTCGTCGCGGTGTTATGTTTGTTATTGAAGCACCGTCGGGAACAGGTAAAACAACGGTTATAAAAAAATTATTGGAAGAAGATAAAAATTTAAAATTCTCAGTATCGGTTACTACGCGTGAACGTCGCGAAGGCGAAGTAAACGGTGTAGATTATAAATATGTTACCGACGCCGAATATGATAAACTTTTAGCGCAAGATGCCTTTTATGAAACGGTTAATTCACAATACGGCCACCGCTACGGAACGTTGCGTTCGGAAGTCGACAGTTTTTTGAATGTGGGACAAGACGTTATTTTTGATATGGATTGGCTTGGTATGCGCCAAGTTAAAGAAAAAGCACCGAAAGATGTCGTTTCCATTTATATGTTGCCGCCATCAATCAAAGAATTACGCCGTCGTTTGGAAGGACGCCATACCGACAGTATTGAAACTATTAATAAACGTATGAATTTGGTTTTGGAAAAAATGGAACATTGGACCGAATACGATTACGTTGTAATCTGCCTTAATCCGGAACAGGCTGCCGAAACCATTAAAAAAATCTTTTTCGCCGAACGCTTGAAGCGTGTACGTCAAACCGGTCTGAAAGATTTTACTCAGAGTTTAATTGACGAAGTAAAAAACGCCCCAAAATAGTTTTTAAGGCAGGAGAGCAATATGTCAAAGATATACGATTCGCTGGAAGAGATGGTGGGTAAAACACCGCTTTTGCGACTGAACAACGTAATGCGTAAGTGTTCATTAAAAGCGGATTTATTGGCAAAATGCGAATTTTATAATCCGATATTTTCAATCAAAGATCGTGTTGCTCTCAATATGATAAACAAAGCACCGTTCAGTAAAATTAACGCAGATACGGTATTTATCGAAGCGACTTCCGGCAATACGGGAATTGGTTTGGCTGCTTTTTGCGCAGCACGAGGTTATAAGCTGGTTATCGTTATGCCGGAAAATATGGCTCCGGAAAAAATTGCGCTTATTCGCCACTTTGGAGCAGAGGTTATGCTTACTCCGGCAAGCGAAGGCATGGCCGGCGCAATCAAAAAGGTAGAAATATTAAAAGAACGCTCTCCGAATTTAATAGAATTCCGTCAATTTGAAAATCAAGCCAATGTCGAAGCGCATAAATTGACTACCGGTGCCGAAATTTTACAAGATACCGGAGGCAATGTTGACGCTTTTGTTTGCGGTGTAGGTACTTCCGGTACCCTGACCGGTGTTGCCTCAACCTTAAAATCGTGCATTCCAGATTTATACGTAATGGCGGTTGAACCGGCAGAAAGTGCCGTTTTGAGCGGAAAGCCCAAAGGAACACACCGAATAGGAGGTATCGGAGCAGGATTTATTCCTCCGCTTTATGATAAAAAGCTGGTTGATGAAATATATACCGTTTCTACCAATGAAGCATTCAAAATGAGCCGATTTATCGCCCGCAATGAGGGTTTGCCGGTCGGAGTTTCGGCGGCAGCGGCTTTATGCGGTGCAATCAATTTAGCACAAAGAGATGAAATGAGCGAAAAAACAGTGGTTGTTGTTCTGCCTGACAGTATCGAACGCTATTTAACCGATGAGTTTTTCAACACAGCGGAGGAAGATTTTAATGAAGTTTTTTGATATTCTCAGCCGCTACATAACAAAGCAATTGATTGGTAACTTTTTAATGGTATTTTTGGCCATTTTGGGCATAATTTTGCTTTTTGATTCTATTGAAGCATTACGTCGCGTTTCCGGTCGAGAAGATGTGAATTTGTGGTTTACGGCCCAGTATGCCGTTACACGCATCGCTAAAACAGTTGAAATTGTAATTCCATTTGTAGTAATGGTAGCCGCAATGATAACATTTTGGAAATTGAGCAAAAACAATGAATTTGTGGTAATTCGTACTTCGGGAGTTTCTATTTTCGGCTTTTTGCGACCACTGATTATTGCTATTTTTATTCTCGGCTTAATAAATATCACGATTCTTAATCCGATTACTTCAAAACTGTTTGAATGGCATCAAATATTGAGCTATCAACTTACATCGCATAATCCGAATGCCGTACTTTTTTCGAGTAAAGGTTTATGGATTAGAGAAGCTATTGATGATGAACACGTTTTACTTATTCAGGCTAAGACTGTTCGCCAAGAAAAAGACAATTTACTTTGGATGCGAGATATAAGCATTACTGAAATTAACAGTGCTTCGCAAATTACCGAATCTTATGAAGCATATTTTGCAACCCTAAAGGGTAAGACTTTTCACTTGAAAGATGTCAAAAAAATGACCGAGGGTAAACCGGTAGAAAAAATGACTGATTATACCTATAAAACAAGTATAGATTCGCAACGGATAAAAGAAAATTTCATTGAACCGGATACTATTTCTTTTTGGCAGTTACCCGATACCATTGCCTTTTATGAAAGTTCAGGTTTTTCGGCAAGAATGCATTGGATGCGTTACTTAAATTTACTTTTATCACCCTTCTTATTAGTAGGAATGCTCTTGATGGCCGCTGTGTTTATGCTACAAAATACTTTACGTGGCTCAGCTATAATTTGGCGTGTTGTCATCAGTGTCGCCACCGGATTTTCCATCTACTTTTTATCGCAGGTAGTTTATGCTTTCGGGGTTAACGGATACATTCCGGTATGGCTCGCTGTTTCAGTACCGACAATTATTATTTTACTGACAAGCATCTCTTTATTGATTAGAACAGATGAAGTATAATATTTAACAAGGAGAATAAAAATGAGTATGTCAACAATTTTGATCTTTGCCGTAGCTGCAATTATCGGACTCTACATTTTACGTTTTTTAATTAAAATTCCATTTTATTTATTTGGTATTGCCGTACTTTGCGGATTAGGATGGTTCGCATTTTATTATTTACTTCCGATGCTAAGTAAGTAATAAGCGGTAAACGGTAGAAAAACAGATTAAATTTGTTGTAATTTGTGCCAAATGTCATATAATTTGGCAGGTTTAATTTTTTATAAGGCTAAAATAATGTTAGATATTAAATTTATTGCAGACAATACCGATTGGGTAAAAAACAGCTTGAAACGAAAAGGTTTTGAGACAGATAAAGTTGATGAGCTATTGAAAACATATTTAGAGATGAATAAACTTAAAACTTCATCACAAGCATTAGCTGAAGAAAAAAACAAGCTGAGCAACTCTATTAAATCTGCAAGTGCCGAAGAACGTCCGACGATTATTGCTAAAAGCCGTGAAGTCGGTGAACAATTAAAGGCCGAACAGGAGCAATTAGCCGTCATACAAACCAAATTCGAAGATATGATGCTCAGAATGCCGAATTACCCGAGTGCCGAAAGTCCTGACGGTCCTGATGACAGTGCAAATGTTGTCCGTCGCAAGGTAGGCGAAATTCCTCATTTTGATTTTGAACCTAAAGATCATGTCGAACTTATGGAAATGAACGATTGGAGTGAAATGGAGCGCATTGCCAAAGTATCTGGTTCGCGTACTTATGCTATTAAAAACGATTTGGCTCAGTTAGAATTAGCCATTCATATGTTAGTTATGGATAAATTGCGCGAAAATGGTTTTACGCTGATTACCGTACCGGCTTTATCTAAAGAAAAACCTTTATATAATCAGGGCTATTTACCTTTTGCTCGTGATGAAATTTATTATATGCCGGCTGATGATATTTATCTTTCCGGAACAGCTGAACTGATTTTAAACTCTTTACGAGCCGATGAAATGCTTACTGAAAATGAATTACCGATTTTGTATGCCGGATTTTCACCTTGTTTCCGTCGCGAGGCAGGTGCCGCCGGTAAAGATACTCGCGGTTTGGTTCGCGTTCATCAATTTTTCAAAACCGAGCAATTTGTTATTTGCAAAAATGATATTGAGGAAAGCGAAAAATGGCATAAAAAATTATTGCAGATTTCTGAAGAAATTCTGCAAGATTTGGAATTACCGTATCAAGTTTTGGAAGTATGCACCGGAGATATGGGTGCACCGAAATACCGCCAATATGACTTGGAAGCATGGGTACCGTCGCAAAATTGCTATCGTGAAACTCATTCTTGCTCCAATATCACCGATTGGCAGGCTCGTCGCACCAATCTGCGCTATCGCGGCAACGATGGCAAGATGCAATATTGTCATACCTTAAACAACACCGGTATTGCTACTCCGCGCGCGTTAGTTCCGTTCATTGAAAATCATCAGCAAGCTGACGGCACGGTAAGAATTCCTGCCAAGTTACAACCATATTTAGGCGGAAAGAAGTTTATCGGTAAAAATGCAAAGTAAAGTTGAGAGAATATTTGATTTTATGCGCGTGCTTGATAAAGTTTGCTTGGTCAAGCGCGCCACTTTGCTCTCTGACGGTACGATTGAAACCGATTCGTCCCATAGCTTTAAACTGGCATTTATGGTCATGCTGATATATCCGTATTTAAGGCATGAATATAATTATTCGCGCCTTTTGGAATTAGCATTGGTACATGATATAGCTGAGGCGGAAACAGGAGATTATCCGAAAGCAATGCAGCGAGCTCATCCGGAAATTAAGGCTAAAAAGGACGCCGAAGAATTAGCGGCAATGCAAAAATATTGTGCCATATTAGATGAACCAATGAAGCAAAAAATATGGGATTTGTATCAAGAATATGAAAAAAAACAAACACCGGAAGCAAAACTGATTACCGCACTTGACAAAGTTGATGCCAATATGCAGGCTAATTTCTACCATGACGGAGATATTCGTTATTGGACCGAATATGAAGACGGTGAGCAGTATTATCGTATAAATACCGAAAAAAAAGCTGTTGTTGCCGTTTTGGACGAACCTATTGTTGAGGCACTGGAAAACGGAACAATAAATTTGGCCTTAACCAATATGAAAAAAATCGGCGTAAAAATATAGAGCGGAGAAATTAATGGCCAAGCGCAAAACCGGTATTTTAATAAAGAAAATCTGTTTTTGGGGCACATTATTAATCTTTGCCGCAATGATTGGACACATCAATTGGCAACGCTTTAATCACAATATTTTTGCCAACTATGAAAAAGCCGTTGAATATGGTCGTGTACGCGAAACAAAAAACGAAATAAAACCCGTTATAGCAGCTATTTTCTATTCTGATAAAAACATGCTGCAAGATAATGTTTCTATGTATTTGAATCATTCGGCAAATTACAAAAAAAAACATGTTAAAATAGTTATTGTTCCCAAATTTTTAAATCAGGACAGTATAGAAGTTGTCGAACGACTTTACCGAGAAATACGTAAATATAATAAAATTACCAAAATTGCACTGGTTCACGCTGGCCGTAGTGACTTGTCAGGTCATGCAACTCTTCTGGATAGTGTGATAAAACCGACTGATATCGTTACATTAGAGCTTAACAAGAACGAAGAGCATATTGAAAAGGCAATAGAAAGCTATTTGCAACAACCGCAAAATATGGTTGTTATGCTGACAAATCTGACAGATAAAAATGACATTTTAGTTGATAAGGCAATTAATTTTGCGCAGAAATATCACTTTAATATGAATGTATTTGATGTGATTGATACACAAATTGCTCAGGCATTGGAAAAAGATTATTCGGCATTATTTGCTATGCAAAACAACCAAGAACAACCTTTACCTATAAAGCAAAAATACAATTTGCAACAATATGTTCAACGTTATGGAGTTTCTTTATGGTATTGGTTCAACATAAATTTAGCTCGCAGCAAAGATAATCTCCCTCCTATGTGGCCGCTGAAATCAGAAGACACATATCGGCTATATGATCGCGGTACACTTTATGCCAAGAGCGATACTTTTGAAAAAGTGGCTGATAATACAGGCATTGTTGTTGCTTTGGTTCGTATGGCGCAACGTTTTGTACACAAAAATATTGATGCAAAAAATGTCAAACTTTACTTATTAACCGATAAGGAAGAAATTATACCGCAAGTGGCAGATTTAGATGTTGATGACGGTGTTTATTTGTTCTATAAAGGATACAAATCACTGATTTTAGCAAATGAAAGACCGACGGAATGGACTGAAATTATCAGTCGCCTAAAATCAAAAGCAGGAATTATTGGTAAATTGAATGAATCGGAATTTAAATATTACAAATTTAAGGCAGTGGAGATAAAAAATGAAAATTAACGGATTTAAAATTAATATCGACGAAGCAGATTTACATAATCGCATTGAAAACCAAATGCGAAAAATTGAGCTGATAGATGAGAACAATCAAAGTTATTTGGAACTCAGTGATGGAGATAAAAAAGCTTTGAGATACTTAGTAAATGCCGCAAAAATTATGAATGATGTTGCTTTGGAAATGGATCATCCTCTCAATTTAACGCAAAAACAGGCCTTGGAAGTTGCTGCTGCCGATAGTTCTTATGCCGCGGATGCCTTAAAGTTATTTAATTCTCTCAACGGTGTAGTCGGATATAACGGATTGGATAAGGAACCGGTAGAAATATTTGAAGGTATTCATGCTTATGAAGGTCGCAATTTTTACCCCACCGATTTAGACGAGCAAGAACTTTTTACCATTATAGGTCAAATGCTTGATGCTGGAAAAACGGAACAAGTACAGAAAATTTTAAGTGCCAGAACAATGGTTCGTCGCGAAGGCAATGAATTAAAAGCTATTGATTATACAGAATATTTTGCTGATGAATTCTCAGAAATAGCTAATGAATTGGAATGTGCCGCTCATTTTACGACAGATGAATTGTTTAAAGATTACCTTGGTTGGCAGGCGCAAGCATTGTTGCAAAACAATGAAGAAATGGATATTTTGGCTGATAAACATTGGGCGCAAATGCAAGACACGCCTTTGGAATTTACAATCAGTCGTGAAAACTATGACGATAAGCTGACGCCTAAAATATTTACCAATAAAGAACTTTGTGCGCGTTTGAACAAACTCAACATTAAACCTGTGCCCAAAGATATGCTTGGCATTCGTGTCGGAATTGTTAATAAAAAAGGAACAGAATTACTGTTAAAATTTAAAGATGAAATGATTAAATTAGCCGATTTAATGCCTTTCTCGAACACGTATGCACAAAACGTAGGAGGGAAAAAGGGATTAAAGCAGACTATGGTAGATGCCGATATTGTTGCACTAACCGGTGATTATGCTTTGTGTCGCGGAGGTATTACCACAGCGCAAAATCTGCCTAACAACGACAAACCGGCATTGTCACACGGCGGTGGACGACGTAATGTTTATCATCGTCAGGTAAGAGCCGGTTCCGATAAAGAAAAAATTAAAAAGATTCTTGATGGTCTCGTTTCTGCTGATTTGCATAAATACTATGATGAAGAGGCAGATCATTTGTTTACCATAGGGCACGAAAACGGACATTCGCTCGGACCGGACAGCAGTTATCAAACTGCTCTCGGAGTTTATCAACATATTATTGAAGAACACAAGGCTGACGTTATTTCCGCTGCAATGATGCCACAGTACGTTAAAAATGGTATTATCAACGACGAACTGCTTAAAAAAATCTATACCACATGGATTATTCGTCGCCACTTTATGATTGCTTTTCCGGCAGATATGGAAGCACACCGAGTGGCTGATTTGATTGAATATAATTTCTTGAGCGAATACGGTGCATTTTGGTTTGATGACAATAAAAAATTGCACATAGATTTCGATAAAATGCAGTCAGGATGTCAAGAATTGTTAAAAGAAATAATTAAAGTTCAACTTTCTAAATCACCGGAAACGGCCAAAGTTTTTGTTGATCGTTGGACTGCATGGAAAGAAATGAATGAATATATAGCCAATTTTAAGAAAAATTTAGGTATCAGACCGTATATTAATATTGTATCGCATTTTTAACTAAGCAAACGGAGACTGCAAAATGCTGAAAAAACTAATTGCCGGAGAATATTCACTTGCTAAAGTTTTTTTCGGATTCGGTGTTTTAGGATTTTTACTTTTCATACTGATTGTCAGTATAACCCATGGTTCTTTTGCCCAAGCCGTATGTGCAAAGGCGCGCTCCAGCGGATATTGTGTACAGAACTTAAATGTAATTTATTATATCGGTTCGCATTTTATCAATTTACTGATTCGCGGCGGAAGAATCGCTACCATGCTAATGTTGCACTTGATTGTGAGCGGTTGTTTTGGTGCCTATATGGTTATTGTTTTGAGAGGATTGTATAAAACTGCTAAATCCTACAAAGGCTCCGGAGTATGGGTTTGGGGAGCAACAGCAGGAATTTTGATTTTATGCCTGCTTGGCATTCGCACAATTCTTTAAAAAATAATCAAATAATGGCAATAAAACTAAAAACATATACAAAAAGCTCTGATATAAAATCAGAGCTTTTAATTTGCCATATTACAAAAATCCGAACCAACGTTCTTTCCAATTATGAGGCTTGAAACGTTCTGGATCTAAGATCTCATCCATAGTAGACTCTTCATATACAATTGCGCTTTTGCCGTATTTACCTTTGCGAACATCTTCTTTGTATCTTTCAAAGTCCTCTGTATCTTTGCAAGACATGTCAGAAGTTATCCTCTTACACCATATAACAAAGTATATGAGTGCACAAATGGCATCCAATGCACCGACGAAAAAGCACACATCAGTGAACATAGATATTTCAGGCTGTCTTCCGGCATATATATCGCTAGCCGCAGTTCCTGCTCCGGAAAAAAAGGCCAGAGTAAGAAAAACCATAGATAAAAATGTTGCAACCAGCATGCCATTCCACCATACTTTATTCTTCTGCATAGCATAATCTAACGCATCATACTTATTCATACTACAACCGGAATATTTAACGAGGCTTATTTTGACCGGGTCCTCAAATTAATAAATATAAAATAAAATGAAACTATCCCAAAAACTGTGCCAATGCAGATATTTTACGTTCTTTTCCATGTTAAAATTGCTCTTTTGATTTATTTTAGCCAGCTATAACATTGAATCCCTTAAATTTCAATTATTTTTATTTATAGCAACAAAAAATCCCCTACAGCGGTTAGGCTGTAAGGGGAGCATAAATGCTGATAAAGCCGTAGATTAGAAGTATAACTTCAAATAATTGTCAGCTCTGACAACATTGGACTTTTCAGTCAAAAGCGCGTAACCACAATCGCTCAATGTATCCAGATTATTGCACATTTGCTTGATGGTAATTTCATTACTCATAGGCTCATTTTATATTCTCCGCCTTCAAAGAGGAAGGTTCTGCTGAATTCATTCATTCCGTCACAGCTATATGCAGAGTAACAAACCACCTTGCCGGTAGCAACATCAATTTCAAACCCGTATTCAAAGGGCGCGCACGCCACAAATTCAATGGTTGATCCCAGATGATACAAGTTAAAATGATCTTTATTCCTCACTTCAATGAGATTGTTTACAGCTGTTTGCGTGAACTTCTTGAAAGTTCCCAAATGGCTGAAACACAGCCGGTTGAAAACTATAGAAGCCAGAGCAAGTTCTTTGCCTCCGACCCAGAAGATAGTCTTACCGTCAGTGGTTTCGAAAATCGGTACAAAGTCGATAGCCTCGTAACAATCTTTACTTGCAACCAACAGACGGCCGCTAGCAAACAAGGCCTTGATGGAAGCACCGCCTTTCTCAACAGAAATCGCATCGGAGCAAACGGTGTTGAAGTTTGGAGCAAACACCAAATATTCGTAAGCTTTCTCAAACGAATAATCGTCAGGTACAATTCCCGGTATGGCAAGGTGATACTGCTTTTCAATGAGAAATTTGAAACGAGCATTCTCATTTTGGTGATAAGCGGCACCCACAGCAATTTTCAGTCTTTCGCCGGCTTGTGTCGGAGTGTAGAGTTGCTTGTGCAATTCGACTATCTCTGCAGTAATTTCCGGCGCATTGCGAATGGGGTAGGCTTTGCCACCTTTCGAGAGCAGATGCATCGACGGAACAGAGACTATATTTGCCTGAGCAATGTAAATACCACCGTCTTCCCCCTGATAAACATCGTCAAACAAATGCTCAAAATTTTCGGGAACTCCAAACTGTTTGAGGCTCACCGAATCAAGCTGTCCTTTTATATTCATAAGCAAACATTTACTCACGCCTTGTCGTGAGGTTCTTAATAATAAAAATAATAAAAAACATTATAATTTGATTTTATGCTCAGAGTTTACCCCCCCCCATAGACAAAAGTCAAGTATTTTTTTACAAAAAAAATTTCATGACAACAAAAATCCCTCGCGGCGGTTAAGCGGCGGGGGACAAGGTTACTTTAAAACAATTTTTCCTTTTTCAAGAGCAATGGTACATCCCATAAAGGTTAAGCCGTTGCAAGGTCGAACGGATTTGGAAAAACCATACTTTTTAAATCCCGTATCAAAACCCAGAAAACCGACCATAAACCTTTTCCCTTTCGGGTTATCGGGCTGGTCAAATGTCCATCCTAATTCGTACTCTCTCCAAACACTGTCTTTTGATAAAAAGCAGGGATAAGCCGTTACCGCAAACCCGAAAAATTTCTCTGCGGCTTTAAGAACTTCCGCTTCATCAAATTTCCAGCTTTCATACTCTACCGGTTTTCCCGCCAAGTTGAAAAGTTTTGTTTTTTCCATACTCTAATAATATTAAGTTTAATGTTTTATAATTATAGATTTTCTGAGGCAGAGATTAAATAAAAAATCTTTTAAAGTCAAGTATCATAAATGTTATCGCGCTAAGACACAAGTCTGTTTAAAACTATTTCTCTTCTGCCTTATCCATATTCAAAACTTGACACACCACATCATAATCAAATCCGGCACGAATCAGCGTTCCCATATCTTTTTGCCAATACTCGCGACGTAAATTTTGTTCGCGATATGGCCCTATTTTCTTACGCTTAGCCAACTTCAAAGCCATTTGTAAGGGATTATAATCCTGTTCTTGCAAAACAGCCTCTATTGCGGCAGCATCTATTCCTTTTTGTCGCAATTTTTCTTGAATGTAGCGAGCCGGTTTTCCGGCATTCAAATAACTGCGAACTTTTATTTGAGTAAACCGATTGTCATCTAAGTAATGTAATCGCTCAAAATTTTCTAAAATCTCTTCAATCCATTGATAAGCCTCTGCTTTATTCCACTGCGGATTTTCGCGAGAGTAAGCGTCAACTCGTCTCATCAAAACGCCGCGCAGATTTTCAACCGAAGATTCGTAGCGTTTAAGATAATATAACGCGATATTTTTCAGCCGCTGCAGTGTAATTTTTTTCTGCGGCTTGCGCTTATAAGAACTTTTTTGTGATGTATCTGACAGATTATCTTCATCAAACACTTGAAAAATCTCCTTAAATAAATTAAGTTAGCAACATGTGTAAAGTTTAGAACAAAAGAGGTTATTAAAAGATGAACGATAAGTGTATTTCTTTCAGTTTGGATGACAATTCTTTCCGTGGTCGCATCGTGAGACTTGATAATGTTATTGCCGATATTTTTGCTCCGCGCCAATATCCAGAAAATGTTGCCGCAGCTATTGCTGAAACTACGGCACTGGGTGTTATGTTGGCAGATTTGATGAAATACGATGGATATTTTACATTACAAATGCAAGGTGATGGACCGATTTCGGTGTTGGTAACAGATGTAACCTCCAAAGGTGCAGTACGTACCGCCGCTAAGTTTGATGAGCAAAAAATGCTCAAAGCGCAGGAATTGCGCAAAACCGAAGGAGAATTGGAAGCAACTCCGCATTGGTTGGGACGAGGCAGTTTGATTTTTACGGTAGATCAAGGTAAAAATACCGATTTATATCAAGGAATTGTCGATTTACAAGGTAAAAATTTGGCAGAATGTGCCGAACGCTATTTCAAGCAATCAGAACAAATAGATACCCATTTACGATTGTTTGTGCAGCAAAAAAGCAATGGAAATTGGTCGGCCGCCGGCATACTGATTCAAAAAATGCCTTCAAACGGAGGCAAAAAAACCACGGATGAAACAAATATAACCGAAGTTTGGAATGAAGATAAAATCTTGACCGACAGTTTGCGTGATGAAGAAATATTTGATTCGCATCTGCCGCTGGAAGATATTTTGTATCGCTTATACCACGAGCATAAAGTATCTGTTATTAAAGAAACCGAATATCATTTTGAATGCCGTTGCAGCAAGGATAAGCTGTTTGCCACATTAAGCGCGATGAAACACGAAGATATTGAAGCATTGGCGGAAAACGGAAAAATTACCGCAACCTGCAATTTCTGTGGACAAAGCTATACATTCGATAAAAGCGAACTTATCAAACATTAACGGTAAAGTAGAGTTTTGAGCTTATAAGTCTTTGTCTCGGCAAATCGGTAAAGCTGCCTTTTACATTGCCCATGCCGGTGTTTTTCTGCCGGTATCAGTTGGTTTTTCCGCCGATTTCGTTTCGTCAATCAGCGGTGTGTCATTTTCAATTCTCCTTTTGAGAGGCGTTACGGTCTTACCTTCAGCTAATCCGCCATCAGTTTCCCAATCGGAACCATCCTCAAATCCGACATCCAAAGAACTGTGCGCCGCAAACAGAATATTACCTAATACTTCCGCATGCTCGTCAGTTAAAAACAAAATACATTCCTTCACATCTACTTTCGGTTCAATATCGGCATTTCTATAAGCCCACGCCGCCAAATTACAAATCCTGTTGCGATAAGCAATCCAGCTATCAAACATATCACGATAATTACCATTTTTCAAATCCGGACCATTGTTCCAATTACCAACATTTTCATCTTTCAAAAATGTATTGTATAAATTTTTGACTTTTTGAGTAGAACGCTCTAATTCAGCATTCACACATTCATTTTTAGTTTTTTTCTCTTGTTGACGACAATTTATATATTCCTTGTCATGCTCATAAACTTTAAACAATGTAAAATCTTGATTATGCTTTGCCCCTTTATAATTGAGTAACTCTAAAATGCCATTCAAATGAGCATTATGATGTAAAGTATGATACAAAGTACAAGAATATTTGGTTGTGATAATTGCTTCCAAGTTAACGGCTGCCGCTTCGGAAAGCGAACATAAACGATTGCGATATGCGGTCCAACCCTCATACATATCACGCAACATAGAGGTATTGGCCTCCATTGAACCATTCCACGCTAACAACTTGCGATTACCCAATATATCACGATAGTTTTGCTTAACGCTGTTAAGTACTCGTTGTGTTTCTTCTTGTACACATTGATCTATATCGTTTGATAAGCGCAAACAATAATCAAATTCCGCATCATCGTCATATTCCGGTAATCGCGAATGTACCGCAGTGGCAACAAAACTCAAACTCAAAACGATAAAACAAAACTTTTTCATCATCTATCTCTCCGTTATTGTAATTATATTCTGCCGCAAAAAAGTAAAAACAAAATTAAATCATTTCAAGTACTTCGGAAAAATCCGTCCCTTGACGCAGTATTTGTTGTGCCTGCGCTGTATACTTTCCATCATTATCATGCACCATAAAAGGAGGTAAAATTTTGCAGGGAGCTTTAGAATCTTTCTGTGCCGTCACAATAACCCGTTTTGCCGATTGTGCAGATTTTGAATATATGGGCAACACCGTAATTCCCCCTGCTTTACCGCTCAAAGAGACGCATATTTTCGGTAAAGCTTCGGCTCGGTTTATTACATATATTTTTCCAAAAGGTTTTGCCATTTTCAAGCAAAAAGCCATCCAATCCGACAAATCCATTTGTTGCAAATTATGTGCGGCCGCTTTGCTGTCATTTGGTGACGGCATATCTTTATGAGCATAAGGAGGATTTGTTACTACAATATCAAAACTACATGCACGCAATGCTTCATCCTTTAATTTTTGCCGAATATCGCCTTGATAATAATGTAAAAATGAAAAATTGTTGGCTTTGGCACTCATTTGCGAGAGCTCCACAAGCTCGGGTTGCAACTCAATGCCGCATATATCAACAGTATTATTCTGCAATCGTTGCGCCAAACAAAGCGAAATTGCCCCCGTACCCGAACCGACATCTAAAATACGCACTTTATGCTCACAAGAGCACACCATTGCCGATAAAAGCACCGCATCACTTGATGCTCGATACCCGTTTATCGGTTGCAATATTTTAACTTGTTTATCCAACAAATAGTCATTGCTGTATTCTATCGGCATTAATACCTCACATATAAAAAAACTCAGGCCGCAAGACCTGAGCTATCCACGATTGATATTTTCTAGTCGTTTGCGTTCGGACAAATTTTTGACTGTTCGGCGTTAAACTTAATTGCCGCCGGATCTGCATCGGCATCATTAGCAATAGCACTAACCGGACATTCGGCAATACAAGCACCACAATCAATGCAAGTATCCGGATCAATAACCATTTGGCTGTCGCACAAATGCATTGCGCTAACCGGACAAATTGCTGCGCACGAACCGCATTTAATACAAGTATCATTAATAACAGAAGGCATGTTTTATCTCCTAATAAAATTGAACTGACTCACACTTTAATCATTTTGTATTTAAAAGCAAGTATTTTTTTCCGATTATGAATTTTTAGGTACTTGAACGTCGGCAACAAATAAAACCCCGTCTACATCTACACCGTTTTCTTGGCGCAAAACCAGATTTTCGGTATAAATATTTTTATATCCGACCTTTTTCAATTTTTCTTTAATCCATCGCGGATTATGCTTTACTCGACCTGTTGCATAAATTTTATAATCTTTTGTCTTTGTATCGCTCTCAACTGAAAAAATAAGTTTTGACGGATAGCAAAGTTCAAAAATCGAACATAAATCCGCAAAATAACAAAATACGTCAGCGGCGATAATTATCGGCGATAAATTATTTTTATGCCGTGATAAATATTCAACTATATCACCTTCATAAAATTCCTCATAAACATTTTTTTGCCGTGCTAATGCTATCATCCGAGCAGAAATATCTACACCTGTAAAAGAATTCTGTGGCGATTTCAGTCGTTGACCGACCAACCCGCTACCGCAACCTAAATCCAATATTTTACCACGGAAATCTGCATCTAAATCAGCAATTTTATTAACTGCAGAATATTTAATGTTGCTAAGTGTTTTTTCATAATCGGCAGCAAAATAATCAAACAACAATCGATTATATTCTTTTTCACAATCGCTTAACCTGTTATTTAAAACCGCGTTAATATGCCGAGCCACCGTGTTTTGAGGCATTTTATCAAGCCAATTTTTAGAAATAACCTGTGCTTTTTGAGATTCTTTTTCTGCCAATAAAGTCAAAGTCTCGGCAATGCCCAACGCCCAATCATCATATTCGGGAGAATCATAATAAGCCTGAAACATCAAAGTCAATGCCTGCTCATAATCGCCGGTTGATTTTAAAACAACACCCAAGTTATAGGTTAGTTCCGGCTTTTCCGGTGCAATAATAATCGCTTGGCGATATTCCTCCAACGCCTCTGCCACACGATTTTGTCGAAATAATAAGTTTGCCAAATTAGTATGAGCCGCCAGATTTTGCGGATTATGTTCTAAGGCCTTTTTATAAAGTTTTTCCGCCGTTTTTTTGTTATCATTGTCTGCCTCTAAATCTGCAATTCTGGTTAAAACGGCATCATTATTATCCAAAGTTAATGCCTGATAATATATTTTTAACGCCTCACCTTTTTTACCTAATTTATCTTTGGTTTGAGCTAACAGTTCCTTAATTTCAGCGGATTCTGCCAGTATATCCGCTTTTGTTAAATAATTTTCCGCTGTTTCATAATTTCCTTTATCAAAAGATCTGCGTCCCAAATAGAACAGTGCTGTCGGATTTTCAGATAAAGCGTATTTTTGCAAGGATTCTATATCTTCTCGCAATTCAGCTAAATCAATTTGCGCCGGCAAATATTGTTTTGCCATACTAAACTCATCAATTGCCTTATCATTTTCACCTGTTTGCCAATAGATTTTTCCTAAACCATAGTGAGCTTCGACCAAGTCAGGTTGCAGCAGCAAAACCTTTTTATAAGCCTCAATTGCTTCAGCATATTTACCCAGCGCACTATAAGAAACTGCCAAGTTAAAATAAAGCGGAAAGTGATTCGGCGCACCTTTAATTGCCTGATAAAAGCAGTCAATGGCTCCATCGTGCAAACCTTTTGTTTGTGCAATCAAACCCAGCATATTCCACACATTTACATTTTGCGGTGAAACCTCCAAAATCTGCCGATATATTTTTTCAGCTTCATTTAAGGCTCCGTTTTGTTGCAATTCAACTGCTTTTTGAAACATCAAATCGTAAGACATTTTAACCTCTGGCATTCAATTTAAGATATATTTTTGCAAAAATCCACTTGTTTTTTCGTTGTTTTATATAATGTTAAACTTTAATGGGTAAACCGGCGGCGGAATGTTACAACTCTTTATATCAATAAACTCCTCAATAGGTTGATTTGGCATATATATTAAATAAATCGGTGAAAAATTGAATTATTAAGAAAGAAAAATTAGTATTTTAAACTACAAGAGCCAAAGGAGCTAATCCGATGGCTCTTTGTTAAGTTGTTTAGCACTGTTTAATTATTGCTCAAATTACGCAAATTGTTGATGATATTTACGGCATCCGATTGTGATTGCTGACTGATACCCATTGATTCCAGTGCTAATCTTTTGGTACAAGTTGATGCCAAATCTTGTGCTGTTGCTGTTATGGTATTATTAAACAATGTTCCTGCTTGCAAGCGACTTTGAGCTTCATTCAGCATACAAGTTTGCATTCTGCCGCGAACCGAGCTGTTTGAATTTGAACCGAACGGAAGGTTTGATGCCAAATCAGCGCATCCAACCATAACCAACAAAGCTGTTAAAATTAGCATTTTTTTCATTTTCATAATCCTTTTTTCGTACTTACGTTGTTTTGCTTATATACTATAAGCCGTTAATTTTTTCTGAATCGCATCATAATTTTTGCAAAATATCATAACACAAATCAGTCAACGAATTATCACGAGCTCCCATAATCACGATTCTGTCTCCGGCGCGGGCATTGCGTAAGATAAATGCTTCTGCCTCTTCTTTAGTTGGATAGTAGTACGCATTTGCCTTACCCATAATTTTGGCATGGGCAATCAAATCGGCAGAAGAGATATTGCGGGTAACAGTACCTCCGACAAAGAAAATTTCAGGCATTACAAATAAATCTTTGCCTTGCAAACCCTTGACAAACTCAGCAATAATTTCTTTTCCCAACGAGCGCATCGGACCAAACCCATGCGGTTGAAACATGACAATCAATCGACCGGGATATTGGCGCAATGCCGAAACAGAAGCTTTGACTTTATCAGGATTGTGGGCAAAATCATCAATTACGGTTATGCTATTTTTATTTCCGATGACCTCCAAACGGCGTTTGGTACCGCTAAAATCCTGCAACAATTTGGCAGCTACGAACTTATCAATACCAAGCTGCGAACAAACGGCAATCGCCGCTAAAGCATTCGCCACATTGAATGCGCCGATTAGTTTTAAGGTAAAACGTTTGCCCTCTAACTTATATTCTGTACCGTTCGGCAAAGGTTTAATGTCGGAAGCATAGAAATCTGCATTTGGATTTTTTAAAGAAAAAGAAAGCAAATTAGCCGATTTTATTTGCCGACATAATTCATAGTCATCATTTATCACAACAGATTTTTTAGTACGGTCAGCAAAAGCTTGGAACAAAGTAACCAATTCATCAAGAGATTTGTGGTCGGCAGAAATGTTGGTAATGACGGAAATTGTCGGTTTATACAAATCAATACTGCCGTTACTTTCATCAGCTTCTACCACACAAATGTCTCCTTTGTTGAAAATAATATTGGGAATTGCCGTCGTTTTCTCATAATCACGAAGCAAACCACCATTAATCATACACGGTTTTTTGCCGGCTTTATCCAAAATATAGCCAATCATGGCCGTAGTTGTGGTTTTGCCGCTGGTACCACCGACAGCAACTCCGATGGAGTAATTGTGAAAAATTTCACTCAGCAACTCCGGTCTGGTTTTCAGCGGAATATTTTTTTCTTTGGCTACTCTAACATCGGCAATTGTATCTTCCACTGCTGTCGAAACGCAAACAAAATCCAAGTCTTCGCTGATGCCGGAACCATCTTGCGGCACAATGCTTATACCCATCTTTTCAAGAGCCTCTTTATTTTGCAAATCGCGTCCCAAATCAAAATTGCGATCCGAACCTTGTACTTTAACTCCCGACAAAGCTAAAATCTGAGCCAAAGAGCTCATTCCGCTACCGGAAATGCCACAAAAACTAACTTTTTTCATTATAGTCCCTCCATAACCTTTTTCTTTGTTATAGGTGCTTCTTTATCTAAAAGGAGCAAATTTTTATAATCCAACAATAAGTGACTTTTTGCATTATCATCAACATATACGCCGAGAGTTACACCGATCACATCATTATAAAACGTAGAAATCATTTTGGCTCTCCCCTCATAAAGTTCTTGCAAAAAATGTTCATTGCCAACCGGTGTTTGCGTGGTTTCTTGTTGAACAACCCGACGCCCTTTTTGCATAACTACATTTTCATTAACATACGTTGCCGGTTCAAAATGCAGCTCAGCATTGCCGTACTTTTCGCTCAGCGCATCATAATACTTGCCGTATAATTCTAATACTTTCGAGGCGGAAGCATCATCGTCAAGAGCTTGCCCCTCGGCAAAAATACACCACAGTCGATTATTTTGCCCGAAAGCGGCAGCAACATGCGTAAACTGAGTGTTGGGATATTTGGCATGGCTCATCTCATAAACATTTTGATATCCCTCACGCTCAACTTTTTGCATTTTCCATCCCTGTCTGCGCATATATTCAACAGAAGTTCCCCAAAGCAGATTGAATGGTGCCGAATCATAAGAAATTACGTCATTAAGCTCTGAAGTTTCTTCAAAATTATCATTTTCCACAGATGGGGCAAATTCATCATCTTTACTTTTGTTAAAAACACGTTCTGCCGCCTTTTGCATAGTTTTTTCTACCGGCTGACGAATATGCAATCTTTGCGGTCGATGCTGTAACAAATTCCGTGCCGAAGTTTGGGCATTTCCCGCCGCCTCCACATCAGCAATATATTCTTCAATAACGGATTCTTCCGCGGCTGTTGTTAATGGCATAAGCAGTAAAAAAAATAAAAAAGGATATGTTTTAGAGAACGTTTTCATCAATTTTCCTTTCATAACCGCAAAAATGATTTGAACAGATTAATATTATGATTTATATTAAACGACAAATACAAATATTTTGTTAATCGGCGAAAAAAAATGGAAAAAGACAATATTCAAAATATGCTACTGAATATCGGCCGCAAAATTGTACAGGAAAAAGGAACTGAAGCCCTGACTGTACGCAAACTTTCCGAGGCTTCGGGATGTTCCGTAGGTGCGATTTATAATCAGTTTGCCAATATGGAAAATTTCATAGTGGTCGAAAATTATATGACGTTGGATGCTTTGGGAAGGAAACTGGCAACGGTTCCCCAAACCCAAAATCCGTATTTCGATTTGAACAATTTATTGGATGTTTTTGTTGATTTTGTGCTGAAAAATAAAAACTTGTGGTATTTGCTGTATCACTTTCATCTGCGCAAAGAAACCCATAACTATTCATTTTTGTATTTACGCAAAGTAGCTGCAATTACCAGCAGATTAAATGCTTTAATGCAGCAGATTGTACCGAAGATGGAACGTCCTGAAAGGATTCTTTCTTCGCAGGTTTTGTGGCTGACGTTGTTCGGTTTAAGTTCGTTTTTAACCAAAGAAATGTTAGACTCTTTTTCTAAAATCAACCGCAAAACATTGTGCCAAATATTGCTCAACACATATATTGCCGGATTAACGGTCATTGAGAGCAAAGAATGAGCGAATATATGAATAATTTTTGGCTCTTTTTGAACTCGGAAGAGTTCTTAAACATTGTTTTGCATAACCGTTTTTATCTTATACTTTTGGTTATATCCCTATCATTTGTTAAGCGTCATACATTTCAAGGACTTTTTATGTCATCACTGGTAAACATTCCCGGAACGGTCCTGCATGAAACGGCACATTTTCTTGTAGGATTTATTTTGAATGCACAACCGGCATCTTTTAACTTGTTCCCCAAAAAACGCGATGATGCTTATGTTATGGGCAGCGTTGGTTTTCGCAATATAAAGTTCTACAATGCTTTTCCTTCGGCAATGGCTCCCCTATTGCTTTTGCCATTAGCATTTTGGTTTGATAAATACTTTTTGATTACGACTATATGGCGGTATTTGGCTTTTGTACTGATTGAAACATTGATTATTGAAAATGCTATTCCGTCATCAACCGATTTTAAGGTTGCACTCAGTTCTCCTTTGGGATTATTTTTTTATGGTGGATTGATTTTCTGTTTGGCGATTGTTATGTAAAAATCCCTTGCAAAACAGTACCATTGCAAGGGAGTTTATATTGTTGCAATACGTTAATTTTTATCTGCGGTGATGACCGTGATGACCATGATGACCGTGATGACGCGGGTGGAAAATTGCCGCCCCGATAACAGCTCCGGTTAAGCCGGCAAAAAAGGATGTTGCCGTAGAATCATAGTAATAATTACGTGGTTGCGGTGTTTGCCGTACCACTACAACCTGCTGCGGTTGATATGGCTGAGACACAACCACTTGCGGCTGTTGCACCACTACTTGTTGTGATGCTGGGTAAGCATAAATTTGCTGTTGCATACGTCCGGCACTGTCTAATATCATTATCGTTTCTGCACCGGCAGTGCTTGCCCACATCGAAAACATCAAAACCATACAAAGAATTTTTTTCATTTTTGTTCTCCTTTTAAGTTTGTTTCTAAAATCAACATAATATAGATAAAGATATTTTGCAATAAAATAAATATACATTCAGGTATGTATATTTATTTAAAATTAAAAAATCAAGAAAAATCAATTAATTATATTGATATTTTTTTGTGCAATTATTCTATGATGCAAAAAAATCTGTTATCAACGCAAACATATGCCCGTTCCTTGTACTGGTAATACAGAGCCTCTGCTGATGAGCCGAAAATTCATTTAAGAACTAAGCCCAAAAAGTAGACAATGTAAATTTGATAATTTATACTTAACTATAAATGAAGCGAGGAAATAGCATGTCTGAAAATAAAAAATTTACCGGATTTAAATTTATTGATGAAAAACTCGGCGGATTACTGCTTAACTGATTGATTTTACCACATACTTGCCGCAGTCGGTTCGTAAAATTTCCCTTTGTTTTATCGTCATTCCTCGCGGTTTGCAGGCATCATTTTTTGTGTCATTCCTCGCACGGCACGGCGTGTCCGTGCGTCAAGGAATCTTATCTTTGCGTAGCGCTATATTTTATTAATTTGAAGATGCCTTGACGTTTTTCTCTCGGAAAACGAGGCATGACTTTGCTATTTAAAAGAAAAAGCAGGCAAATTGCCGCTTGATGTTTATATTGATGATGCCATGTAAGCGGATTACAAGCTGAATTTTTCAAAATAATATTGAACTGCCACCAAAAATCCATCAAAAAATTGCTCGGGATTTTGCGCAATCTCATGTTTCAAATCAGATAGAGAAATTTCTCTAATTTCGGCAACTTCGCATTTATCAGGTGTTATTTTATCATCAGAATGAGCGACAAAAACATGATGGTAAGCAAATTTTCTTCCCTCTCTGATTATCGGAAAAGATGAGATTTCTCTTTCAATTTCGGCATTTATACCCATTTCTTCTTTTAATTCACGTTGAGAAGCAGTTATATAATCTTCTCCTGCATCAACATGTCCGGCCGCCGAATAAGTCCACAATCCGCCCCACTTTTTATGTGCGGCAATCTTTTGCATAATCAAATTACCGCGTGAATTAAACAATAAAACTGCTGCAATCATCGGATAGCGATTTTGTTTCAAGGTTTTTCCCCGCAAGTGAGTGGCGATAATTTCATCATTTTCATTTGCCACATTTATTAAAGGAAGTCCGGCCGCCATTAAAGCGTATGGTGTTGCATTATTTGCATTTAAGCTTTTCATGTCAACCCCAACAGCACCGTTTGAATCAAGACCATCTCCGGTGATTTTTGGGTTTCCTTCAATTTCAACATCATATAAAACAGCATTGTGTTGCAATATTCCTTTTTCTCCGCTTTCTTTAGTAAAATCAGAAAAAATGATTGATTTAAAACGCTCATTTTTTGCATTGATAACGGTACACCCCGTTTCTTCCATAATTTCACGTTTTAAAGTGTCTGAATAGCTTTCTCCTTGTTCTGGGCTTCCTCCCGGCAAATCGTAAAGTCCGGTATATGGTCCTCGCGCTTTTTTGATGAGGAGAATACTTCCGTTTTTGATAATGCTTGCATATATGCCGAAGTGCATTTTGGTAATATTATGATTAAAGGGAGAGGTATAAATATCTTCATTTTTACTATAATGAAAAATGACCGGATATTTATCATTGTTTGACCAGGCTTCATATTGTTTGCAAAGTGTATTGAATTCATCTTCGCCAATGTATAATTCATCTTTGTTTTTAGCAGAACGTTGCAAAACTCTTTGTTTGGCAATATCCCTGTCGCAATAAACATTGTGAAAAATTACATCGTCTGTGATT
>CADBMG010000056.1 GCA_902795745.1 uncultured Pseudomonadota bacterium | reverse complement strand
GTCGGAATATTTGGAGGCCGGTACCGGAATTGAACCGATATAGAAGGATTTGCAGTCCTCTGCATAAGCCATTCTGCCAACCGGCCAATTCGTTACGGACTAAACTCACTCAACAGAAATCATATATACCTATTTTTTCATAAACGTCAATAATTTTTTTAATAATTTTGCATTTTTTTTCAATCCTTGTGTAAAAGTACGTTTTTTTGCGTGGAAAATCACTTATTTATTTATATAGTTGACACAGTTTGAGGAGAAAAAAATGAATATTGCTATTGCTGCCGATCATGGCGGATATGATTTAAAAGAGGCATTAAAGCAACATTTTGCGGATTTAGATTTGCTTGACTTAGGTACATTTAATGCCGAGTCGGTAGATTATCCTGATATTGCACAAAAGATGGTCAATGCATTGAAAGCAAAAATGGTTGATTTAGGGATTTTGATTTGTGGTACGGGGGTTGGTATTTCTATTGCCGCCAACCGCATTAAAGGTATTAGAGCGGCTCTTATTTATAACAATGAGGTGGCTCGTTTGGCTAAAGAGCACAACAATGCAAATATTCTGGTTTTCGGTGGTAGAACAATGGCTGTTGATGATGTAGCTAAATATATTGAAACGTTTTTGCATTCGTCGTATGAAGGTGGCAGACATCAACGTCGTTTGGATAAACTTGATGCAATGGAGTAGGGAATATGGACTTTGAAAAGAGCTTGGCGCAGGAAGATAGCGCAATTTACGAGATTATTCAAAAAGAACTGAAACGCCAACAGGAACAGGTAGAACTGATTGCTTCGGAAAATATTGTTTCACGTGCCGTTATGGAGGCACAGGGTTCGATTTTGACCAATAAATATGCGGAAGGTTATCCGGCTCATCGCTATTATTGCGGTTGCGAATTTATTGATGAAATTGAAGTATTGGCTCAAGAGCGCGCTAAAAAGCTGTTTAGTGCTGAATATGTTAATGTTCAGCCACATTCCGGCTCACAGGCAAATATGGCCGTCTATACCGCATTGATGAATGCCGGAGATACACTGATGGGCATGAGTTTGGATGCCGGTGGGCACTTAACTCATGGCGCAAAAGTTTCTCTTTCCGGTAAAATGTTCAAAGCTGTGCAATATGGCGTTCGTGCTGATACGGGACTTATTGATTACGATGCTGTGGAACAGCTGGCAACAGAGGCCAAGCCGAAAGTGATTGTGGCCGGAGGTTCGGCATATCCGCGGCAAATAGATTTTGCTCGTTTCCGAGCCATTGCCGACAGGGTAGGGGCATATTTGATGGTTGACATGGCACATTTTGCCGGTCTTGTTGCCGGACATATGCACCCTAATCCGTTACGTTGGGCTGATGTAGTGACAACTACTACTCATAAAACTCTGCGTGGACCGCGCGGAGGGATGATTTTGACCAACAATGCGGAGTTGTATAAAAAAATTAATTCGGCAGTCTTTCCCGGAACACAAGGAGGTCCGCTTGAACATGTTATTGCCGGAAAGGCTGTGTGTTTTGCCGAGGATTTAACTCCTGCATTCAGAGAATACGCAACACAGGTTGTTAATAATGCCAGAGCTATGGGGAGAGTTTTGTTACAGCGTGGTTTGGATTTGGTTTCAGGAGGTACCGATACCCATTTGTTGCTGGTAGATTTACGCCCTAAGGGATTGACCGGAGATGTGGTAACAACAGCACTTGAAAAAGCAAACATTACTTGTAATAAAAATGCTATTCCGTTTGATCCGCAACCTCCGAAAATAACTTCCGGTGTGCGTTTGGGAACACCTGCCGGTACAACGCGCGGATTCAAAGAAGACGAATTTGAGCTTATAGGTCACTGCATTGGTGATGTGGTTGATGCGTTAGCTCGCGGCAATGCCGATTCGGTAATTGCGCAAACCAAACAAAAAATTGTGGCTTTATGCCGTAATTTTCCCATTTATAAATAAATTGAAAGGAATAGAAGTATGATAAAGAATTTTTTAAATGAGTTCAAAACTTTTGCCATGCGCGGCAATGTTATGGATATGGCAGTCGGTATTATTATCGGTGCTGCCTTTGGTAAAATTGTTAATTCTTTGGTTGAAGATGTGATTATGCCACCAATCGGTTGGGCTCTTGGTAAGGTGGATTTTTCCGATTTGGCAATTGACCTGACCGAAGGTGTTACAATCAAATACGGAGCATTTTTGAATACTGTTATCAGCTTTATTATTGTTGCATTTGCTGTATTTATTTTAATTAAGGCTGTTAATACTCTGCAAGCCAGAGCGGCAAAAGAAGAGGCTGAAGCCGCTCCGACAACTAAAAAATGTCCGTATTGCTGCAGTGAAATTGATATTGAGGCAACTCGTTGCCCTCATTGCACCTCGGCAATCAAATAGGTTTTGTTTAAAAAAGAAAAAACACGCCATAGTGAAACTGACTATGGTGTGTTTTTATTTTTATATTCTTGTCATGCTGAGCGAACTTGTTCGCGTGAGCATCTTCGGCCTTTAGTCCGATATAAAAAACTTTGCACGTCATTCCCGATGCCCGATTTTCGTCGAGCCCGAGAATAACGCGCAATAACTTAAACAATAGGGCAAACAGCTATTTTTTTACCACAACTCGTTATACTTCAACGTAGGGTCATTGAGCTTTTGACGGTATGTACTGTTTTGCGGAACGTAATCTGTTGCCGGATTATGCAAGTAGTCATACGTATCGATGTTAGAACGATCATGATAACCTTGGAAAATATTTTCACGGTCAAAGTAGCAGTAAACCGTAGCATAAGCCTCTAATGAACCTTTACGTACAGGGAAAATATTCCAATACCAATTTGTTCCCTCATAATTTGCGAAGTTCCGTTGTCTGTTTCCTAAATCGGCAATAATATTGGCATATTTGTTGCCTCTATCCGGATATATGAAGCCCATTATAATTGCCCAACCTTGGGTATAATTTGTATTACCTCCCATTGATTCATTGCCTCCATTACTATGGGTGTTGGTAAAACTGGTTGATACACCTGCTTTCAATGGAATAGCAACTGTTTTCAAATAAGTGCTTTGTTGGAAAATTATCGGTTGAACGGCATCGGCATTTGTTGAACTCAGGATATAAGCTGTTTTCCAATTATCTTCTGATTCTGTGCTGCTGCTTTCCCATGTTTTTCCCTGTAAACCGGTGCTTGCAGTTACATCAAAATCATTATCAATTTGGAAATTCATCTCTATATCACTTAAAGTATGTTCATCTGTACCATGACCTGTAAATGTACCATTCAAGTGAACTTGAGAACTACCAGCCATAGGCGAAGTACGTACTTCACGATATGTCGGAATAATGGCATCTTCTGAAACTGTGGTATCAGAAGGGTTAACCGCTTGTTTCAATTTAGAGTAATTACCTCTGGCAAAGGCAACAGCACCTGCTTTGTCTTCGCTGGCATAAAATGCTCCGTTACCTCCTGCACTTGGATCAAAGCTCAAACCACCGGCTTGCGCCATTTCAAATCCGACCGGAGCAACCGTAATTACACGACCATATCCCGGAGGACATTGCGGAGCCGGAACTTTACCTAAATAAGGCGAAACCCATTCATTTGCACCGGCAGTTTGATAATTTAAGGCACTATCATTATAGCCGCTGTAACTGAAATTGGTATTACCGGCAGTTTCTTTGTTAGTATTGTTTGCTACATATATGCCTTTGTTAATAAAGTCAGGTAGAATGTCGCTCAGACGTGCACCGCCGCGGGTGGTAAGCTTAATATCATTCATCACCGAGGTATAAGCCGGATTAACCATATACGTGTCGTAACGGGTGTTTCCTGCACCACCGTTATAAGCATTATATTCGGCACTGGTTAACTGTTCAGGTACTTTATATGCTTCTCGGTTGGTACTGTTACTGTTGTTTGCCACAAAACGTGAGGCCCTCACAATACCGGTGCCGGTTGCCGCATCGTATTTAGTTGCGTCATCAGGAGAATTATGAACATTAATCATACCCTTGCGGATATAAACTGTTCCCGGATCCATTTGTGCTACGTTGTTAAAGACACCTGTTTCTGGTAAGTTTGTGGAGTTATAATCTTCCGATTCATCAACCAGCAATACATTTTTTACATAATCGGCTTCGGTTTTACCTCCGGCTGAGATATTAACACCGGCATCTCTGTTATACTTGCCGACCGACATATATTTTACGCCTCGTCTGTCAGCCGCATCGTTATCATCGGCAACTCCGCCGGTGAATATTACATTACCGTGAGCTGCTACACTATATTCCGCATTATTGCCATTGGTGTGAGAATCGTCAAAACTGTTACCTTCTTGACGTTCATTGCCGCGTACCGAAAATACCTGATTACCATTCTCATCGGTAACGTGAAGATTTGAACCATGTAAATCTACATTCCCGCCAATGGTGTGTACTCTATAATTTTCCTGCGGTAAAATATTCTCATCATGAGGGTTAACCGCTGAAATTGTAATTTCTGAACCGGCGGAGATGTTGCCATCAGCCTCTTTGTTCCCACCGATAATAGCTTGAACTTTGCTATTACGAGCCTTTATATATCCTGCTGTACTGCCGTTATCAGTAGCAATTTGGCGAATTTCATGCGCCTGACCGGCAATTGTTGCAGCACCATCTTTGTATTTAAGAACCATTTGCCCTTGGTGATCATCTAAACCGTATTTAGTAAAATTTTCTGTATTGGCAGAATAATCCCTGCTTGCATCACCAACTCGCATTGCCAATTGGTTTTCTTCGGCGATAAGTGAAACTTTACCGCCTATGTCATTATGATCTTCATATCCGCGAGGATCACGAATGCGTACACCGTTTTTATCAACTTCTAACCATTTTGTTGGTTCATTTAAATATTCAGATCCGGATTGAAAACTGGCTGTTCGCAAATGTTGCACATCAATCTGACCTGCTGCTAAAATACCCATAACCTTTGTGTTGGAACCGATTTTAACCGAAAATTTAGGCTCAGGGTAGGAGGCCGTATATTTAGGACCAATTTCTTCATCCATGGAATCGTGACCATAAAAGCTGTCAATATTTTGATTTTGACCACCAGGAACATTATCAATACCGCGGTAACCGTTTGCCGATATATAAGTTTCAATTTTATTATCAACCGGATTTTGTTCCATGCGAAAAGAATCATCATCCATCAAATGCATTTTCATTATATTGCTGACGTTAGATATTTCGATTACATTATCGGCAATATCTACTTTATGATCGCTTGCTTGTTTGAAATTGTTAAAGAGCATTCCCTGTGTACCGTAGTCAAAAATATCGCCGTTTTCATCAACTTCAAAGGCATATCCCCCACCGGTTTTTCCAAATACCATTTGAGCACCTGAGGTTTGAGAATTTTCATTGAAATTTCCGGTTTTAGAAACAACAAATTGTTCTTCAGCAGCTCTGATTGCTCCACCGATGTATGCGTCACTATAATCAGATCCTTCTGTTCCGGCAATGTACAAACCATGATTTTTCGCTTCAGTTATATTACCTTCTTCATCGGTCGAAGTTGGTGCCGTTTCCGCATTAATAATCATACTTTTAACATCTCGAATACTGTTACGAGCACGCAAATCTTCTCTGATTGATTGCGTCTCGCCGGGCAGATGATTTCCCATATACAAATCGGTGTGCATGGTATTACGCCATAACTGATTTTCACCTTCTTCCAATGTACGTTGCAGATATTTATCATTATCAAGCTGGCCACCGTCAATATCACTGATTACGTTGGACGATGCGGCAACAAGTGAATACGGATTCGGATTCTGACCGGCAAAAATACTAGAGAAATTTTCCGCATCCAAGCTCCATAATCCACCAACACCGCGTGCCGTCGTATTGTCAGGCATATAACCTCCGGTGGAACCAACCAAAGCAGCGATTCGTGCAGTACGTTCTTGACCAATGCCATCATCAGCACCTTGCTTGGCCGGAAAGAGAACAAAAGCGGTCAAGTTAGTGCCTTGATTAACCACGCGCACTTGCGGAGTATTATAGTCATAAAGAGCACGATCAAGCTTAAAACTATATGGCAAATATGATTTAAACTCGTCTGAACCTGTATTCACTGCATAAACAGTGCCATCTGGTTTCGGAATTAATTTATTCGGGTTTTCCGGATCAGGTTCGGAGAACACATTTGTCATTAATTGTGCATAGTTATTAGCCACAAACGATTCTGCAGCCGTCATATATGTACGCACCGTTGAGGCCGTATTAATATCCTCAACTTCCAATGTGCGTTCAGCCGATTTTTTATACATAGTCGGCGTCACAACGGCAATCAATCCGAGCATTGCCAGAGCCTCAATCATCAAACCGCCTTGTTGTAAGACTTTGCTATTTTTCTTGGTTTGTTTTTTCATAATCGTTCTCCTTACAATTTAATTCGTATTTTTGCAATTATTGGTTTTGATCATTCGGATCTTGCCAATAATCTCGCAAAAGCTTCCGGCAATATGATCTTTCATCTGTTGTCGGCATAATTTTATACATGAACATACATGGTTTGTTTTGACCGCATTCGGTGCGAAAATCCGGATTATTCCAAATAACAGAATTATGGTCTATGGACACATAATCCGTTGCTTCGTAAACAACAGTTGGAGATTCTATGACATTACCGTTTTCATCCACATAATAATGTGATTCATGAGTCCATAATTCTGATTTACGAGCATTCACACCTTTTAAATCGCAACCGGTCATATCACAATCCGTATATCCTGCAACACCTGCAAATTGCGTTTCATCAGCGAGAAATTTTACAAAAGCCGGTAACGGGGTATTAGTGCCGTCTTTAGTAAGCCAGCGTTCCGGAATGCGAGCAAACGATATGGCATAAGTTGGATGTACGACCGAACCGAAACTGCATTCTTCCATAATTTTTGCTTCTGAATTTTCCAAGCGTCTATCCATACAATAAAGATAGTTTTTCACATCCAAGGTCACTACATTGGGCTTATATCCAGTAGGCATGACATTTTCCGGTTTTAAGTTATATACATCAAAGTAGTGGAAATTATTTAAGTCAATCTTATAAAAAGCTTGATTTGGGGCATATTTTAAATTTGTATCCCAACTGCCGGTATGCAAGCGTAAAATAGTATCACATTGAAATAAACGAACAATGGCCGCATTCTCAATTTTAAAACGCGAAACCAGTGAAGATGCTTTGATTTCACTGAATGCATTGTCTTTATCTTGGCGCGGCGACAAATTATAAAAGCTGAATGCCACCATAATTGTTGCCAACAAAATCCATATATACATAACCGTCTCCGTTACAGCACTT
>CADBMG010000055.1 GCA_902795745.1 uncultured Pseudomonadota bacterium | reverse complement strand
TCGGTAGAACGCGCCCTTGTAAGGTAATTTCTCCGGTCATCGCCACATCGCTCTTTACCGCGCGTTTTGTAAATACGGAAACCAAAGTAGTGTACATTGCCACACCCGCCGACGGACCATCTTTCGGAGTTGCTCCTTCCGGTACGTGTACGTGAACATCAGTCTTGTCAAACACTTCCGGATCAATGCCTAAATCTTTGGAGTGAGAGCGCACTACGGAATATGCCGTTTCAATCGATTCCTTCATCACATCGCCGAGTTTTCCTGTTTGGGTGACTTTACCTTTGCCCGGCATATCTACCGCTTCGATGAACAAAATATCACCACCTACTTCCGTCCACGCCAAACCGGTTGTCACCCCGATATGGTCTTTGGTGTCTGCTACACCATAGCTGTATCGCTTAACACCAAGATACTTTTCCAAATTTTTCGGCGTTACTTCAATAGTGACGCATTCATCTTGATGCATCAGAATTTCTTTGGTCGCTTTACGCGCAATGGTTGCCAATTCTCGCTCTAAATGACGCACACCGGCTTCACGCGTATAATAACGGATTATATCACGAATTGCCTCATCGGTTACTATCAATTCCGAGCATTCTACCGCATTTTCATCAAATACTTTTTGCAATAAATGGCGTTTGGCTATCTCTACCTTTTCATCTTCGGTATAACCATCAAGACGAATAATTTCCATACGATCCAAAAGCGGTCGAGGCATATCCAAAGAGTTAGCCGTTGTTACAAACATGACATCGGAAAGATCATAATCAACTTCTAAGTAGTGGTCTTCAAAGGTGTTGTTTTGTTCCGGATCTAAAACTTCCAATAGTGCTGAACTCGGATCACCTCGCCAGTCGCTACCGAGTTTATCAATTTCATCAAGCAAGAACAAAGGATTTGTTGTGCCTGATTTTTTCATTGATTGTAAGATTTTTCCCGGCATTGCCCCCACGTAAGTACGGCGATGCCCGCGGATTTCCGCCTCATCACGCATACCGCCCAACGAGGCACGAACAAAATGACGATTGGTGGCACGAGCAATGGAACGACCAAGCGAAGTTTTACCCACTCCCGGAGGTCCTACTAAGCATAGAATAGGAGCTTTCAGACGCTTGGAACGCGATTGTACCGCCAAATATTCAACAATACGTTCTTTAACCTTTTCCAAGCCGTAATGATCTTCATCCAAAATGCGAATCGCAGTTGCCAAATCTTTATTGAGCTTTGTCTTTTTATCCCATGGCAAATCCAAAAGCCAATCAAGATAATTGCGAATGACTGAACTTTCGGGAGAACTAGGAGACATTGTGCGTAGTTTTTTAAGCTCGGCAAGCGACTTTTCTCGTGCCTCTTTACTAAACTTTGTGGCATTAATTCTTTTCAGATAATCACCGTATTCGTCATCGTCTTCTCCGTGATTAAGTTCCTTTTGAATGGCTTTCATTTGCTCATTTAAATAATATTCTTTCTGGCTTTTTTCCATTTGTTTTTTAACACGCGACTTAATGCGGTCTTCTACTTCGGAAACCATCATTTCCGTATCAATAAGTTCCAACAACTTATTGAGGCGGGCTTTTAGTGAATCTGCCTCCAATAAAAACTGTTTGTCTTGCGTTTTTAACGACAAATGCGAAGCGATGGTATCAGCAAGCTTATCATATTCATCAATTTGTTTAACAGATTGCACTACATCATAAGGAATTTTCTTATTTGCTTTAACATAATCTTCAAACTGACTTACCACAGCGCGTGCCCAAGATTCTACTTCTTTATTATCTTCTTCAACAAGCGGATAGCTCTCTGCCTGAGCTGTAATATAATCACCCAAATCTTGCGGTTCACGAACTTTTATCCGCTCAATACCTTCAACCAAGATTTTTACCGTTCCGTCAGGTAATTTCAACATCTGCAGAATATTGCCAACCGTACCCACCTCATATAAATCCTTAATTTTCGGTACTTCCGTTTCAGCTTTTTTCTGCATTACCAAAATGATTTTTGAGCCGTTTTCCTGTGCATTTTGTACAGCGGCAATTGATTTTTCCCGACCGACAAAAATCGGTACAATCATTTGCGGATAAACCACAACATCGCGCAACGGTAATACCGCATATACCGGAAATTCTTTATCTTTTTTTATACTTTTCTTAATTTTTTCAACAACTTTTGGCATTTTTGAAAATTACTCCGTTATAAAACATCTTGTTAATATATAGGTTAGGTTTTGCCTTTCGACAAGCCTATCAGCTCATTTTCCCCAATTTTATTTTTTCATTAAGCCAAAGCCAAAACTTTTGCATGGCTCAAAAGGTAGAGATTAACGGCTGCTTCGATATTTTTTTGCAGTCTTGGCCAGTGCATTGCTTTTAATTCCGGTAATGCAATAAATATCTCTTTTCTGTCCGCATTGGCAGCGAATTCTGCAAATGCCAGAACCTGATTTGTTTCACTCCCTAAATATTCTCCTCTATCACAGTTCGGTCTTGTAGATAAAAAATATAAATAGAGACGATTTATTTGTTCTATTTGTTTGTTTGTCATAATTTTACTCCTTAGGAGTCATAATATATTTCTTATTTTTTAGAAAATCAATAATAATTTTATGATTTTATTTTAAATTTTATTATATTATGCTAAGTGCGATATATGATTATTTGTGCTGAGCGATGTTTTATTAAACCTGCATTAATGTTTTTTTGCTTATAATTAAAAACAGGGAGAAACGGAATGTACAAATTATCGATGTTGATATTGTTATTAATTGGGCTTAATTGCGAAATGTCACAGGCGAGAGTGCGCGATGATCGCACTCCGAATTTTTTCATTCCGACAGGTGCGATGCAGTCGCCAAAACAAATTGAACGCTTGCCGGATGTGCGGCAAATGCGTTATCAGGGCGAACAGGCTCCGATTGTTGTTCAAATAGAGCAGGAGCGCGCAGCAAAAATTGCCGAAGCAGAAAAACAACAAGCAGAAGAACAGAAACGTTCTGAATACGAACAAAAATTAGAAAAAGAAAAAAAAGAACGTTTGCAAAAATTGCGCCAAAGAAAAGCTGAATTGCAGAAAAAATCATCCGAAAGTATAAATGAGGAAAATAATCAAAGTGCAGAAAAAAAGGAAAAATCTGAAATTTCTGCCGAAGAGGTTATTCCGTTAACCCATTCCAATAAAATCAATAAGCAATCAGAGCATAATAAAAATGTAACGAAAACAACGGATAGCTATTATTCAATTATCGAAAGTTATCAACGTGATTTACAAGATATCAGCGAGGGAAAACAGGTTGATAATCCGCAATTGCGCGATATGTTGAATGACTTTGACAACACGGTTCATGTAGTAGAATAGCGATTATTTAAATCCTACCGATTCAGAATATGAAATTAAAAATACTTGACTAAAACGCTCTGAAGTGTTACATATAAGCAAATTTAAATTATTTACATATGGGATATCAAACAATTAAGTTAGACTCCATCCAAAGTGTGAAGGAGTTATTTGACTTGCTCGCCGATCCTAGCAATGTGGTGTTGCCTGAAGACGAGCCTAAGTTATTTGAGCAAGAGTACAGGTCTTGCCTGTACAAGTACTTAGAGAATCATTCTCTACGTGAAACAAATCAAGATTTGTTGTTCAGATACAACAGTCTTCTTGCTTACTATATTTCTCGCTGGTCTCTGGCTGTAAAGCCAGAGGCAAAGCTGTTCGAGTTCGAATGGCGGGTGTTTTTACTCCCTTATTTTGAACGCGGATCTCTCGTGGCAAAAGAAAATGAGCTTCTGCTTTTTTCCGAGTATGCCATGAAAAAGTTGCGTAGGTTTTATTTAGCTAAGTATAATCTGTACAACGAGGAGGCAGAGAAATGCTTGTTTGAGGAAGAGTATGTGGTTGATATACAGATATATGTTGAAAACAAGCATATCCTGTTTAAAGAGTACATACCTCTTCTGAAGGAAAAGTATCCGGATTTGTACGATGTGTATATTTCGTATCATCCCGATTCCGAAACAAAAACATCTCCCAAAGCTTAGTGCTTTCGGAGATGTTTTATTTCATTGCACTCATTTATAATGATTTTACAAATTCATTTAATAACCGTACACCGAATGCACTTGCGCCTTTGGGATATAATACTTTTTTGCCATCGCTGCTATCCATACCGGCAATATCAAGATGCGCCCAATTACGGCCTTTGTCGATAAAACGGCTCAGAAAACAAGCAGCTGTGGCCGAACCGGCAGCACGACCTCCTGTGTTGCGCATATCGGCAATATCCGAGTCCATCATTTTATTGTATTCTTCATCCATAGGCATTTGCCATAAGCGTTCACCGCAAGCATTACCGGCTTTCAGCAAAGATTTTGCTAAAATATCGTGATTACTGAACAAACCGGCAAATGTGTGTCCTAAAGCAACAACAATAGCACCGGTTAAAGTTGCTATATCAACAACATTATGTGGGTTAAAATGTTGTTGAATGTAAGTTAGACAATCGGCTAACACTAAACGACCTTCGGCATCAGTATTATCAACCTCCACCGTTTGACCGGACATTGAGCTGATAACATCTCCCGGACGGTAGGCACTGCCTGACGGCATATTTTCCACTAAACCGACAACAGCCACAACATTTTGCTCAATTTTTTGCAAGGCAAGGGATTTCATTGTGGCGACAACAGCTGCAGCTCCTGCCATATCTTGTTTCATTTCCCCCATATTTGCGGAAGGCTTTATCGAAATACCTCCGCTGTCAAAAGTAACACCTTTGCCGACTAAGCCGACTTTAATTTCATTATTTTGAGAATTTCCCAGCCACTGCAAAACGGCAATTTTAGGGCGATTTTTTGAACCCTGTGCCACAGCCAAAGCCAAATTGAATCCCTGTTCCTTCATTTTCTGTTCATCAAGTATCTCTACTTTTAACCCCAGATATTCCAAACGTTTTATGTCAGCAGCAAATATCTCGGGAGTAAGTTCATTTGCAGGTTCATTAATCATATCACGAGCATAGCGTACGGCATTAGCCAGACCGGCATAAGGTTTATATCCGCTTAAATCACGCAATCCGCTGCCGACAAAAGTAACTTTTTCCAACTTCGGTAAATCAGAGGTCTGTAATTTTGTATGATATTTATCAAAGCGATAAGATGCTAACTCCATGCCCAATGCAAAGTCATAAATTTCTGACATCGGTGCGCAAAAGCATATTTTAATTTCTTGGCAATTTTTTACCTTTTGATATGTTTTTCCTCCCAATTGTTGCCAATCAAGTGTTGTCATCTTATCAGGCAGTCGCAGAGCAAAAAGCGTATAAGTTCCGAGATTATATGTTTTAATTCCATCTTTGGCCGTCTGCTTTTTAAGGCTTGGTAATAACAATTTAACTTCCGCATCACTCATCATTTCACTGAATTTATCGGCATGATTTGCTATCAATATTTTATCGTGTTCGGATTTTGCATTTCGTCCTAAAGTAAATTCTACCATAATTCCCTCCAAATATAATCAATCTAGGCATATTTTAATCATTAAATTACATTTTGCAACATTTATTCTGCTATAAAGAAAAAATCAGTAGACAATCATAAAATATATGCTATACTCTTGACAAAATAATAAGAGAAGAAAAATGAGCAAGGGCAGTTACGGCAGAAAACATAAGAGATGGCTCGAAGAATACGATAATCCGGAACATTTATCGTATGATGATTATTTGCCGCCGCATCGTAAAAAATCGCCGTATGAAGCTGAATTGGTAGAAATCCTACTGAATCCGCAAAATTTTGATAGAAAATTTTTAAATTTAAACGATGAAAAACAGTTGGCTATGGCTCGTCTGTTGAGAGATACTACGAAACATGCTAAAAATCATCAATTGACGGGGTTTGCTGCCGATTTTGCCCGAGGCGCATTTATTCACTTGGAAAAAATATTTAGAATGTCGCATATGCACATGGAAACAGCGACATTTGAAAAAATATCCGAAGATGAAAAGCGCTTGATTCGTATGGCAAGTTATGGCGGAATTAATCGTCGACAGACACATCAATTGAGCCAATTTTATAAATTTTTTACCAAAGCTGAAAACAAAGGTAAGTGGCGGCTACGTGATTATGATATAAAAAAATCGCCAATGTGGCGGGTTTTTATGCAGTTTGATAATTTTAGAGCTATTACCGCAGATGTACGTAAATACATGCAACGACAGAGAATAAATCCGGATGCTTTGAAAGTTATGACGGTCAATGACTTTTGCGACGTTATTTTCAATATTTACAAGACATCTGTCAGCGATACAACGGCTATATTTTCCATTGATACAGACAGTGCAAAAACCAGATTTGTGAAAGCGGTTATGAAACATTGTGGTAAACAATACAGACAAATGTTGTTAGAAAAGGGTTACTCTCCCGAAGCTGTCGATTCGATGTGTTATGCTATGGAAAAATTCGGTATTACCGATCCGGAAAAAGTCACGGTGACATCTTTTGTATATACCAAACGCATTATCAATGATTTGATGAATGCCGGCTATGACGTTGTAGATATTAAAGAGGGAACACCGATTCCTCAAGAATTTTTGGATTATCTTTTAGACAAGCATCAAGAAAAGTTACTGCAAGCTCGCGATGAAAACGGCAATAAGATTACGGCAAACAAATTACCGAGGCTGGAATATCACCACCTGAGTGCGGTAAAATTTGCCAAACTTAACGGTTATTTGGCACGCACCAATTATGAAGGCAACGGTTTGCTTGTTGAATCAAAATGGCACAATGATTTTATTCATTTGTTTGATGATATTAATAAGCAGATTGATAATTTTGAACAATTTTTACAGCGTCTGAATGCTGATGATAAAACAATTTGCTTAATGACCGGCATCGGAAACGGCAAACAGCTTTATGCCGATTTGGAGAATACTGCGGAGTTCAAAAAACGTGAAGAAGAGGATAAAAAGTATGTAGTTAACTACTTAGATATGGAAGAAGAGCGCCTTAATAATGAAATGGAAATTGCTCAAAAGTATAACATCGGCTTTTCGCGCATAGGAGTTACGCACACTTTAGGTAAAATTAAAGACTTAAAAAAACAACCGACTGTTGATGCGCAAAAAATAAAGGCTTATGAAAAATGGCTTAAAGAACAAAACAGAGGGCGTCAGAATAAAAAGCAAAAAGATATTACAGCAATAATAAATGATAAAAAAGGCAGGGGTTCGAAATAATGAACGATTTTTTGGCATATTTGGATACAATAGCCTTTGTAGAAGGAGAACCTTTGGAAAAAGAGGCGATTATTGTGGCTCAGAAGGTACTTTATAATATGGGACTTGATTTTATTCCTGCCTCTTATGTTTCATTTTTA